>NZ_JAQBOI010000152.1 GCF_028288105.1 Mucilaginibacter sp.
AACGGCGAATATCTATGTCATTTCGAACGAGCGTAGCGAGGAGAAATCTTCTCCGCCCCTGCTTTTACGGATGCAGGGCGACTACTTATCGCTCGTAGAAGATTTCTCTCTATCGTTCGAAATGACAAGTGGGGAATGGCGAAATTTGCTAACTGCCAACTAAAAACTGCCAACTAAATACTCTGGCACAACTCTATCAGCACCCCATTAGTCCCTTTGGGGTGTACAAAGCAAACTAATTTGTTATCCGCGCCTTGTTTTGGCGTCTCATTCAACAAAACAAAACCTTCATTTTTCAGGCGCTGCATTTGGGCCTCAATATCAGTCACTTCAAAAGCAATATGATGTATGCCTTCGCCGCGTTTCTCAATAAATTTAGCTATCGGGCTATCGGGATTAGTGGCTTCCAGCAGCTCTATTTTATTTGGGCCGGCCTGCAGGAAAGCGGTTTTAACCCCTTCGCTGGCTACATCCTCTGTCTTATAAACAGTTGTGTTCAGCAATCTCTCATAGATATCTCCTGCCAGCTTAACACTGTTAACCGCTATACCAATATGCTCTATCTTGTTCATGTCCAAATATTGTAAATAAATGGCATGTAAATGCAATTTATAGCGGTTTGCAGATATAAAAGTAAAAAGTTGCGTATATTTGTGTTGTTAATTTTTAATACATGAATATCCCAATTTATTTAGATAATAACGCTACAACACCTATGGATCCGAGGGTGCTGGAGGCTATGCTGCCATACTTTAACGAAAAGTTTGGTAATGCGGCAAGCCGTAACCATCCGTTTGGATGGGTAGCTGAAGAAGGCGTTGATTATGCACGCGAGCAGGTTGCAAAACTTATTGGTGCTACAGAGAAAGAGATCATCTTTACATCGGGCGCTACCGAGTCTGACAACCTTGCCATAAAAGGTGTGTTTGAAATGTATAAAGAAAAAGGTAACCATATTATTACATCCGTTACCGAACATAAAGCTGTTTTAGATGCCTGCAAACACGTTGAAAAACTTGGCGGCCGTGTTACTTACCTGCCGGTTAAAGAAGACGGTTTAATTGACCTTGCCGAATTGGAAGCAGCCATGACCAGCGAAACCATCCTGGTATCTATCATGTATGGTAACAACGAAATTGGTGTTATTCAACCTATTAAAGAAATGGCTGCCATTGCGCATAAATACGGTGCATTGTTCATGACAGATGCTACACAGGCAGTGGGTAAAATACCTGTTAATGTTATTGCAGATGGTATTGACCTTTTAGCCCTATCGGCACATAAAATGTACGGCCCTAAAGGTGTTGGCGCATTATACGTTCGCCGTAAAGGCCCGCGTGTTAAAGTAACAGCACAAATGGACGGTGGCGGTCACGAGCGTGGTATGCGTTCGGGTACGTTGAACGTTCCGGGTATTGTTGGTTTAGGTAAAGCTTGCGAGCTTGCCGGCCTGGAGATGGAAAGCGAAGCAAAACGCCTTTCTGCCCTGCGCGATAAACTGCAAAGCGCATTAACTGTATTAGAAGAAAGCTACGTGAATGGTAATGTAGAACACCGCTTACCGCATGTTGCTAATATATCATTCAAATATGTTGAGGGCGAAGGTTTGATGATGGCCATGAAAGATCTGGCTGTATCATCGGGCTCGGCCTGTACATCGGCATCGTTAGAGCCTTCTTATGTATTAAAAAGCTTAGGATTATCTGACGATCTTGCACACTCATCAATCCGTTTTGGCCTTGGCCGCTTTACTACCGAAGAGGAAATTGACTACGCTATTGAAATAACCAAGAAATCGGTTAACCACCTGCGCGAACTTTCACCACTTTGGGAAATGTTTAAAGAAGGAATTGACCTTGACTCGATTGAGTGGGCAGAACACTAATTTAATGTGCAAATATGCAGATGCGCGAATGTGCAGATGCTTAGTTAAAATATATATATAACGAGTTAAAAAATCAACAATTCACTAACTCACTAATTCATAAATTAAAAGCCATGGCTTATTCAGATAAAGTAATTGACCATTATACTAACCCCCGCAATGTGGGCACGTTAGATAAGAGCAGCCACAAGGTTGGTACCGGCCTTGTTGGTGCACCTGAGTGCGGCGACGTTATGCGTTTGCAAATTCAGGTTGATGATAACAATATCATCACCGATGCTAAATTTAAAACCTTTGGTTGCGGTTCGGCAATCGCTTCTTCATCTTTAGCTACAGAGTGGCTAAAAGGCAAAAGCGTTGACGATGCAATGAAGATTGACAATATGGATATTGTTGAAGAACTGGCTTTACCACCGGTAAAAATTCACTGCTCTGTATTAGCAGAAGATGCTATAAAAGCAGCCATCAATGATTTCCGTGTTAAAAACGGTATGGAACCATTTGTTCTTGAAAAATCACATCACTAATAACAGATATTAGAATCAAGAGACAAGAATCAAGACATAAGTAATTACGTCTTCGTCTTGTTTCCTGGCTCTAAAAATCTTGACTCTACTACTATGGTAACTGTAACTGATAAAGCAAAAGCTAAAATAGATAACCTGATGCAGGATAGCGGGCTGGATGCTTCGTATTTCCTGCGTGTATCTGTACAGGGGGGCGGCTGCTCTGGTTTATCTTACAACCTCGATTTTGATAACGAGGAGAAAAAGGGCGACCAGTTTTTTGAAGACCGCGGTGTACGTTTTGCCTTGGATATGAAATCGTTTTTATACCTGGCCGGTACCGAGCTTGATTTTTCTGATGGCTTAAATGGTAAAGGTTTTAACTTTCATAACCCCAATGCCACACGCACATGCGGTTGCGGCGAAAGTTTCTCGGTTTAATAACGTTTTATTAATAGCATATATTAAAAAGGTTGATTATATTTATATAGTCAACCTTTTTTGTTTAATAACATGGAAAACAGGTCGCTTGTAATACTGGGCAGTAACCGTAAAAACAGCCTGACCGAGGCCATAACCCGGAAGGCACTACTGCAAACCGAATTTGATATGATCGATTTGCTTGATCATAAAATAGCCCACTACAGCTACGACGGCCACTACCCTATCGGCGATGAATTTGAGGCCATCATCAGCAAAACCCTTCCCTATAACAATATTATTTTTGCCACGCCGGTTTATTGGTATAGTATGAGTGGTGTAATGAAGGTTTTTTTCGATCGCCTTACCGACTTGATCACTATAAAAAAAGATCTGGGCCGTGGGTTAAGGGGTAAATCGGCCTCCATGATAGCCGTAGGTGCCGACGCCGCCATTCCCGATGGCTTCGAGGTACCCTTTAAACATACCGCAGCATACCTGGGCTTACAATATAAAGGTTGCACCTACTATGCTACTAAAAGCCAACCTAATTATAATAAATGATTCTTAAATTATACAAGCCTGTTTTATTGTTACTGCTATTAAGTATTAATGTGTGTTTAGCTCAAAGCAATATGCGCACATTAAAAGAATTAACAGTGGATGTATCCGCCCGTGATATGCTTAAACAGGAAATAAGTACCGCTAAAAACAAGTCAATAATTTTACCGGCAAACGAAAACAAAGCCGGAGAAGCATTATACCAAGCTCAAGTTACAAGCCGCTCATTAATGGGTGCAGTTATATATTTTACAGGTGGTATTTTAATTGATAACGGTTGGATAAGGCTATTGGGATCTGGTAGTAACATGCTTCCGAGAAGCCTGCCGGGGTGGAATAAAGGGAAAACATTTAACAATTTTGGCGACCGACCGGGCTATCTTTTAATTGCTGACGACGCGATAGGTGGCTTTTTTGCCGTAAATGGTGGTGCCCTTGGGGCAGATATGGGAAAAGTTTATTACCTGGCTCCTGAAACTTTAAAATGGGAATCACTGAACAAGAATTATTCAGATTTCGTAGACTTTTGTTTAAATGGCGATCTTGATAAATTTTATGAAAGTTACAGATGGAAAAATTGGAAAAAAGAAACAGCCGTACTTAATGGAGATAATGTTTATAGCTTCTACCCTTTTTTATGGAGCAAAGAAGGTCAGGATATAAGCAAGTCATCACGTAAGGTTGTGCCCGTTCAAGAGCATTACGATTTTACGTTATCTACTATTAGCCAGCTAAGTAAATAGTTTTTACGTCACCGCAGCGTCGCACTTTGTGGGCCCTGCAACGCCTTGCATACGGCGCAGGGTATCTTTCAGAAGACCAGGTTGGGATGTATGTAATCCTCTAATCAAGCAAATCATGGTTCAGACAATTCCGTGTTAAGGATTGTAGCGGATACCGGCCAGTGGTTAATGCCTGTGCAGTATGAGCGCAAAGCCTGACCGAAGGCAACGCTCAACATCAAAAATTACTTATTTTTCACCAAAAAAACGCCTTTTATTCGTCCATAGAACGCCTTTTTTCGCCTATTTTTAATAGCTAATTATCAATATGTTCCACTTGTTCCGTGTCAATTACTATAATGGAACAAGGGAGCACAGGCCTAAAAGATCTCAATTACCTGCCCGGTACCTGCACCTAATACACTGCGGATATAACCGGCCACTACCCTATCCATAGTAACTGGTACATGCCCCGGGAAAGCGTCAAAATACTCCGGTGAATCTTCTACCACGCCCGGACTAATTGTATTTATCCTTACCCCGTTTTCCAAACCAATGGCTGCCGCTATAACAAACGAGTTTAGACCGCCGTTAACCGCGCTCAGGTTTGCACCGTAAAGCACCGGGTCGGTTGCCAATATGCCCGATGTAAGCGTGAATGAACCTTTAGGATTGATATAGTGTTGCCCTATCAGCACCAGGTTAACCTGCCCCATTAATTTGCTGTCTATGCCTTTTTTAAAATCGGCCGGCGTCATGCTGCTTAACGGGCCAAAGTGGCCGCTGCCGGTAACACTTACCAAGGCATCAAATTTGTCTGCCTTTTTGTAAAAAGCCTCAATAGATTCGGGGGACGTGATATCCACTTGCAGGTCGCCGCTTTTTGAACCGGCCGTTATTACTTCGTACTTATCTTTTAAAGCAGCGGTTACTTTTCTGCCTAATGTGCCGGATGCACCTATGATAATGATCTTCATACTGTGAACAATTAGTGAATTAGTGATTTAGTGATTTCATTCTACTATGTGCTTTCGTTAACCAAGCTAAACAATTAAAAAGTCATATGATAAATGTGACGGTCAAACCAGGGTCAGATTTATATTGATACTTCGCTATTATGCCGTTTATAATTAAATGTAAAATAATTAGCTTTGTTAAGCATATAAACCTGATATATAAACTTAATGAACATCGTTGCTCAGCAATCAACCATACCGGGACTTATCCGGAACATTGTAGCGAACATACACCCCGAAGACCATACCTTTCTTATCCACAAGGTAAAAGATGCCTGGGTTGAGATCTCCTATAAACAAGCGCTCGAAAAGATTGATGCCCTGTCGGCGTGGTTCCTGAATATCGGTATTAAAAAAGGCGACCGCCTTGCCCTGATCATTGAGAACGGCCCCGATTATATTTATTATGACCAGGCCCTGCAGCAAATTGGCGCGGTAAATACCTCTATTTACCCAACCCTATCCGAAACTGAAATAGAATATATCCTGAACGATTCGGAAGCGCGCACTATACTTACCGGTAACCCTTTCCTGCATCGCAAGGTTTTAAAAATAGCCAATAGTTGCCCTTCGCTTATACGCATTATACCCGCGTTTGAGGGCTTTGAAAAGTTTAGCGAAGGCCTGCAATTAAATGCCGGCGTTGTGGGCTTAAAAAGAGTTATTGAGGAGGGTTTGCCCATTGTAGATGAATCCCGCACAGCCATTAACGCCGCCCGCGAAGCCATCCTGCCGTCTGATCTTTCCTGCCTGATATATACATCGGGCACAACAGGTACGCCTAAGGGGGTAATGCTTACTCACCATAACCTGACCGAAAACTGCCGTGTTAGCTTAATGCAGATACCAATTATTGAAAAGACGGACATGTTCCTGTCCTTTTTGCCGTTATCGCACGTATTTGAGCGCACAGCTACCTATTACATTTGCATGAATAAGGGCTGTACTATCGCTTTCGCGCAAAGCCTTGACCTGCTGGCCCGCAATATGGCCGAAGTTAAGCCTACCGTTATGTGCTGCGTGCCCCGCCTGCTGGAACGAATCCACGATAAGGCTATGAAAAATGGCTTATCTGCCGGAGGCATAAAAACTAAAATATTTACCTGGGCAGTTAAAATTGGCCGCGAATACCGTTTGGTGCAGGAAGCCGGCAAAAAACCGGGCATCATACTAAGCGCCGAACAAAAACTGGCAGACAAGCTGGTATTCAGCAAGATAAAAGAAAAAACAGGTGGCCGCTTAAAAGTGCTGCTATCTGGTGGTGGCGCATTGCCTAAAAACATTGGTGAGTTTTTTGGTGATATCGGCATAAAACTATTAGAGGGTTTCGGGCTTACAGAAACGTCGCCGGTAATGTCGGTTACCGAGAATGATCGTATTATATATGGTACCGTTGGCCGTATTATCCCCGGTATTGAAGTAGGTATCCAAAACGTGGATACCAAAAAGATCTACACTTCGCAAACCTACGATAACTTCAGCCCCAATTTTGAATCGGAAGAGGGCGAGATCATTGTTCGCGGGCATTGCGTAATGAAAGGTTACTGGAAAAAACCGGAAGAAACCTCCGCGGTTATTGATCCGGAAGGCTGGTTTCATACAGGTGATATCGGCCGTTTTTACAGGGGCAACCTACAAATAACCGATCGTTTAAAGAACATGCTGGTTAATGCTTATGGCAAAAATATTTATCCTACCCCGGTAGAGAATACTTATTTAAAAAGCCCTAAAATTGAACAGGTATTTTTAATTGGTGATAAGCGCGAATTTATAACGGCCATACTGGTTCCGGGCCGCGAATTACTGCAGGAAACATTTAAACTGGGTGATGACTTTTTTGAGAAGCCCGACCTGTTTATAGATGATAAAGAGATAATTGATTGGATTGGCCAGGACATCAAACGCTTGTCAAACGAATTAGCCAAATTTGAGCGGATCAAAAACTTTAAAGTGAAACGTACACCTTTTAGCATGGAGGCCGGCGAAATAACCCCTACCCTTAAAGCCAAGCGTAAAGTAATAGAAAAGAAATATGCCGATGCCATTGATGACCTGTACAACTGGGAAGATGATGCGGAATAATTACGCCAACAGGGCAGCTAAATGATAGAAGAATTTTTCGCGCTGAACAGTTATCCCACACTGGCAACAGACCGCCCTTTTCAAGATAAGTTTATATTACTGTTTAAAATATACGGGATAATTTTCCTGTTAAACTTTATTAGCGCCCCGTTAGCTTATCTGGCAGAGCACTTAGTAACACAGGTACTGCATTTAAAAAGCATCCAGGAACAATACAAAACTTCGATGCTGCGCTTTTTTGAAAAGTTTGGTTATTTAAAAGCAGTTTTATACATCTGCATTTTAGCACCAATAATTGAGGAGAGCATATTCAGGTTGCCGCTATCGTTGAAGCGCAGCCATATTGCTGTTGCTTTTGGGTTTGCGCTGGTATTACTTGCCCGCATAATACCCGGCCTGGCACAACAAAATTTAACTGTAAACATTTTGATTAGGGTAGCATTATTTGCTGCCGGATATTTTTCGCTCAATAAATTCCTACCAGAAGTTAAGGCACCAAATAACAGGCTTCAAACCCGGTTAATGATCATTTCTATAGTTGTATTTGGGCTGATGCACATTTTTAATTATGCGCCGCTGCAATGGAATATCATATTTATGTATCCATTATTTGTTATACCACAGCTTTGCATGGGCTGGTTATTAACGTATGTCCGCTTTAAAAATGGTTTCTTTTGGGGGATGGGGTTACATGCGCTTATCAACAGCGTATCTATGTTGCTGTATATAGCGTTTAAGCACAAAATGTAATTTCAATTAGTTTTCCGGGGTGTGTACTTCCAAAAATCTTTTAAAAGGCCGGGGTTGCCCGTACCGATATAACCTATACCATCTATACCAAAACTCACCAGATCATAGCGGATAGGCCCTGTAAAATTGGTAATTTTTGACCAGTTGTTTGATGCAGTATCATAAGCGTACCAATCATTGGCCGTTGCGGTAAGGGTAGAACCAAAGCCAACATACCCACTATTACCAATAGTAAACTGACCAGAAAATGCCCTGCCCTTACCCGGGAAATCAGCTTTTTTATCCCACTTATCAGCAATTGGGTCATACTGCCAAAAGTCTTTCTCGGCTATACTCGGAGAAGCCCCGCCTAACCCGGCGTATCCCTTGCCATTACTGGCAAATGCTGCTACACCAAAACTTCCGGTGCCCGGGTAGTCGGCCACACGTGTCCATTTATCCGCGTTAGCATCATACTTCCAAAAGTCCTTAAAATTTCCGGTGTAATCATTATTGGTGCCTAAGCCCATATAGCCGATACCATTTATTTCAAAAGCAATAACGTTTTCTCTTTTGCCGCCTGCAAAATCGGCTTTGCGCGTCCATTTATCATTAGCCGGGTTATACTCCCAAAAATCGTTATTCTGCGGAATATCATCGCCTGGGGTAGCCAGTCTTTTGCCAAACCCCGTACCAACATAACCTTTATTATTAATGCCAAAGCCCTTAACATATTCGCCTGCCTGGCCGGGATAATCGGCTTTGCGTGTCCATTTATCCGTTTTAGGGTCGTACTCCCAAAAATCATTTATCAGCTGCGAATTAAAACCACTGGCAGCATTCCCGCCTAAAATATAGCCCTTACCACCTATTGTAAAGCCAGATGAGCGTACACGCCCAACTCCCGGGAAATCGTCTAATTGAGCCCACAAACCGGGTAAACCGTTCGCATAATTTGGTACAAAGGGTTTATCCTTCTTGCAGGAAAAAAGCGTTAAAGTAAGTATCAGCAAAATGCCGGCTTTTTTAAACATCATATATAATTGGTGGTGGTAAGTAAATATATCATTTACATTTTACAATGCGCAATGATACAAGTACATAAAGCATACGTCCTGGTATCGCATTCAGTTGCTTTTGCTACCGATCAAGCAGTTCCTGGAAAAGATCGATAAACTCACCTATCTGGCGGCCGTCCATCAGGCCATGATGCACGGTAACAGATACAGGCATGCTCTTTTTATCATCCTGCTCAGTAACTTTTCCTAATGATATTTTTGGCATGCTATCCTTGAATGTAAAGCTGCGGGCGTGCGTTAATCCTGTAAAGTTTACCCATGGGATAGCCGAGATATGCAAAACATTAAATATCGGCCTTAGTTCGAGCCCTACGGTACTTTGTACACGCTTTATCTCCTGCTGTGCATCAGTCACAAATTCGGCAAAATCAGGTTTATAATCTATATAAGAAAAGCCAAAAGTGGTATCGGGGCGGCTGATGGTTGTTGATGCATGCACTTCATCATACAAAAACACCTCATCGTTTTCCACGCGATATCTGAATCCCTCAATACCATTGGCTGCCTTTAATATGCAATGCAGGTAGTATAAAAAGAAAGAAACACCCTGCTCCTTTGCTTTTTGATAAGCTATGGTTACATCAACGTTTACTGTCGCACCAAAAAAGGGCTCTTCGAAACTATTAAAAAACTTAAAGTGATGTGTCCGGTACCAGGTATCAAGATCAATTTTTATTTTCATGTTTTACAGGTACGCTAATATATCTTTTATAGTTACAGCGCTTTTAAAACGTTCGTTATCTATACTGTGCTCTATCTGCTCATGCGCCCAGGTAATGTGATAAGGCACGTGTACAGCATGCCCGCCAATGTTTAGCACCGGCATAATATCGCTTTTAAGGGAATTACCCACCATCAGTAATTCTTCGGGCTGTATGTCGAGGTGTTTTATCAGCTTCAGGTAGTTGGCATCATCCTTCTCGCTCATAATTTCGATATGATGGAAATATGGACTAAGGCCCGATTTTTTTAGTTTCCGTTCCTGATCCAGCAGGTCGCCTTTTGTGGCTACCACTAAGCGGTATTTACCTTTTAATGTTTCCAGTACTTCTTCTACCCCATCAAGCAGCTCGATAGGCTGGTTCAGCATTTGCTTACCCAATTCTATTATTTGCCCTACAACCTCAATACTTAAAGTGTTTTGAGTGATGTTCATGGCGGCTTCTATCATTGATAGTATAAAGCCTTTTATACCGTATCCGTAAAGCCCAAGATTAGCCAACTCTATTTTTAAAAGCTCGCGTTCCAGTTCATGCTCTGAGGCGTACTGCTGCAGCAATATGCAAAACTGTTCTTCTGTTTGCCTAAAATAGGGCTCGTTCACCCAAAGGGTATCGTCGGCATCAAACGCGATCACTTTAATATTCATGGCGCCAAATTTAGTGATTTAGTGAATGATTGATTTAGTGATTTTTGTAATGGCGATTTTATAGACCCAATAAAAAACCGGGCTAAGTCTTCGACAGGCACAGACTGACAAACATAGCGGCTTATCATTTCGTGATTTTACTCACCCGGTCATTGCTTCGCTCGACCACCCTCTCTTCGCTGCGCGGAAAGAGGGTATCACATTTTTTGTTTATAGAGGTTAGGGAGAGGATTCTTTTTCACCCTCTTTGCGAAGCAGAGAGGGTCGGCCAGCGCAGCGTAGCCGGGGTGAGTAAAATATCCGCCTCACATCTCATATCTCGCTTAAAAATCCTATTTTTGCACCCTTAATAAATACCCTTTTACAATATGAGTATTGCACTATCCGAACAGGAAATTATACGTCGCGAATCGTTACAAAAACTACGCGAACTGGGCATAAACCCTTATCCTGCCGAAGCTTTTGATGTGACCGCGTGGGCACAGGATATTAATGACAATTTTGAAGCCAACCCGGATAAGTATAAACAGGTTGTAATTGCAGGCCGTATCATGACGCGCCGTATTATGGGCAGCGCATCATTTGCCGAGATCCAGGATAGTACCGGCCGTGTGCAGATCTATATCAAACGCGATGATATTTGCCCCGGTGAGGACAAAACGTTGTACAATACCGTATTTAAAAAGCTTTTGGATATTGGCGATTACGTAGGTATAAAAGGCTATGTATTCCTTACCCAAACAGGTGAGATCTCGGTACATACTGAAGAGCTTATCGTCCTTTCAAAATCGTTGAAACCGCTGCCGGTGGTTAAGCGTGAAGATGATGGTACCATACACGATGGTTTTACCGACCCCGAAATGCGTTACCGCCAGCGTTATGTTGATTTAACCGTTAACCCCGAATACAAAAACATATTCATTAACCGCTCTAAAGTGATCAGCAGTATGCGCAATTACTTTAACGCGCAAGGCTGGATGGAAGTAGAAACCCCTATCCTGCAACCTGTGCATGGCGGTGCAGCGGCCCGTCCGTTTGCCACACATCACAACACTTTGGATATGGGCCTGTTCCTGCGTATTGCCAATGAGCTTTACCTTAAACGCCTTATCGTTGCCGGCTTTGATGGTGTTTACGAGTTTGGTAAAATGTTCCGTAACGAGGGTATGGACCGCACCCACAACCCGGAGTTTACCGCCATGGAGATTTATGTAGCTTACAAAGATTATATATGGATGATGGCCATGGTGGAGGAGTGTTTAGAAACTGTTGCTAAAGCCGTTCATGGCATCCCTGTGGTGCATGTTGGCCAGCACGAAATAAACTTTGCCGGCCCTTACGAGAAGCTGTCTATGTATGATTCTATCCTGAAATATACGGGTATAGATGTATCTGCCATGGACGAAGAAGGCCTGCGTAAAGTATGTGCCGATCTTGCCATTGAGGTAGATGCCAGTATGGGTAAAGGCAAACTGATAGACGAGATCTTTAGCGCTAAGGTAGAGCACAACCTGATACAGCCAACGTACATTACCGACTACCCTATTGAGATGACGCCGCTTGCCAAAAAGCACCGTACAAAAGATGGCCTGGTAGAGCGTTTTGAGTTGTTTGTAAATGGTAAAGAGATTGCGAATGCTTATTCGGAATTAAACGACCCTATCGATCAGCGCGAGCGCTTAGAAGAGCAATTAATACTGGCCGGCCGTGGCGATGATGAAGCCATGGCAATGGATGACGACTTTTTACGCGCCCTTGAATACGGTATGCCGCCAACATCAGGCTTAGGTATAGGTATTGATAGGTTAGTGATGCTAATGACCAACCAGAGCACTATACAGGAAGTATTATTCTTCCCGCAGATGCGCCCTGAAAAGAAAGCAAAAGCGCCAAGTATAGAAGATTTCACAAACATTGGCGTTCCTGCTGAGTGGGTACCTGTCCTTAACAAAATGGGCTTCAACACCGTTGAGGAACTTAAAGCCGGTAACCCCAACAAGGTGTTTAACGACCTTGGCGGAATGCGTAAAAAATTAAAACTCGATATTACCATGCCGGTAAAAGAAACGGTTATGGCCTGGTTTGAATAATGATTTCATTATTTTACCACAGAGAACACTGAGGATTATCAAATCTTATAACCACAAAGAGCACGGAGTGAAACAACCTCTGTACTCTTTGTGGTTTTTCTTTGTGACCTCTGTGGTTAATATAATATTTTGCTGTTTAGAATACCTCCCACGACTTTTAACACATTTTTCTGAAATAGCCTGGCTGCACTCCATATTCCGATTTAAATGCACGGCAAAAAGCGCTGAAATCTTCAAATCCGCATCTCCAGGTGATCTCGTATACAGGCTTGTCAGTAAGTTTCAATAATTCCGCGGCTCGTTGTAGCCGGATCCTCATGAGGTATTGATGCGGAGTGACGTGGAAAACAAATTTGAATTGCCTAACTAATTGAGGAATGGATAAACAGGCTATATTGCTTATTGCGTTTAAATCGGTTTTGTCCATATAAAAAGATTGCAACATATCCTTAGCCATACATAAGCGTTTGTATATTTCGGTTTTTGTATTTGGCTTAACCGCATTTACATTTCTTACCTGTTTTGATGCCGATAAATGCATCCGAATTAAATTGCTCAATATAAAAACCAAATGCTCATCAACTACCCAGCTATCGTATCCCTTACCATTAAGTGCAGAAATAAGGTTGTGCAATTGTATCTGTAAGTCCGGATCAATATCATTTAAGGTCTGGAAGAACTCGGGGGTATTGCCACCAGTTTTAAAAGGATCATCAAGCAGGTGTTCTTCTCTGCCCAATACATCCCTAAACACTGAAGAGGCAAAATCTCTTTCAAAAAAAACCGACAATACTCGCGCACTTTCGCCATTATCTATACGGCAGGAATAAGGTTGATCATCATTCATCATCAGAAATTGTCCCGGCCTAACGGCAATGCTACGATTGCCTATCCCATACCATTCTTCGCCGCTTAGTACGGTTTTAAAGGAAAGGCAGCCCACATGATGATCACAATTACTGTAGCGGCTTAATGCATTAAAAATAATATTATGCTTTTTAAATTTGCTAAAATGCGATCGTTCGTCAAACCCAGGCTTAGTATGATCGGGTAGTGTGGTAAAATACATATGGTTTGTTGCTTATCTAATTTATCCTGAATTGACCAGTGTAAGTTAGCAATTATGAGATACACAAGTGTTACTACAATTCTTTATCCATTTTGAGCATTTCTGCACAATACCGGGCATTCTCAAAGTATACTTTTGCATAAATCCGTAGATTAAAAAACACTTTTATGAAAAAGATCGTCTTTATACTTTTTTTTAGTTTGATATCAATTGCAGCAATCAGCCAAACTCTGGCATCTGATACCATTCAGTATGAGAAGGAATATTACCAAAAACGGACAGCTATTTTCAACAGCGAACCGGTAATAAAAGGTAAAATTATATTCTTAGGGAATAGCATAACACAATTTGGAGATTGGAAAAAATTGCTGAATGATTCAAGTGTAATTAACAGGGGGATTGCAGCCGACAATACCCAGGGTGTTTTAGCCCGCTTAAATGATGTTATAATCCGCCAACCGGCGAAGCTTTTTATCGAGGTTGGAATAAATGATATCGCTCAAAATATCCCCCCACAAATCATTATAAAAAATATTTTATTAATTATTGAGCGGGTACATACACAATCACCGGAAACGGAAATATATGTTGATAGCATTTTACCTACAAATGATAACGCCAAAAATGATTATCCGGATGTTTTCAACAAAAACGATCAGATAAACGCCATAGACGATCAATTAGAACGCAATGCAAAAGGTAGCAGGTATACTTATATTGATTTGAAAAGTAAGCTTAAAGATAAAAATGGCAAGCTTGATGCAAAGTATGCAATGCCTGATGGTCTTCACCTTAACAAGCTTGGCTATAACGTTTGGGTTGATTTTTTAAAAACAAAAAAATACCTATAGTTTGAATTTAACAGTTTATTTGCCCGCCTGCGCATAATTTATATTCGTAAACAAATAAGCCAAAAGGATGACTAACAACTTTCATGAATAAAAACGCCTATACAACGCCTTTATTCACAATTCCTTAACAAAATCATAAAGAGAATAAAACCTGCGTTTAATAGTTGTTGTTTAGTTTTATACCGAACACACTATAAATGAATGTCATGACAAATTCAATCCTTGAGATAACCGAAAACGAGTATCTGATAAAACTAAACAGGAGTAATTTCGACCTGTCATTTATCCGCAGTCTTTTAAAAATAGTTGAAGTATCAAAGCCTGCAAAAAGCAAGAGCGATGATGACTCTTACTACTATAGCGACGCGCCTGTAATCGACAGACGTATAGAACCTAATTTAAATCACTCATCAGAGCCTGATTATTTCAGCAACCTCGACGAGAAATAAAAAGCTTCTTTCGATCTTTTCTTCTTAGAATTTTTGACGGAAACCGCCGCGTATTACCTGCTGCTTATCCATCTGTGCCATTTGGCCCTTCATCATCTTTATCTGATCGGCAAGCAATTTGTTCTTGTCTTCCTTAGCGGCTTCTTTTAAATATATTTCGGCTTCGCGCTTGTTGCGTTTTGCCATTGCAATACCTGCCAGGCTTAATTTAGCCAACGCTATATTGTGCGACATGCCCATTCCTAACTGAAGCGCTTTCTTGAAGTATTTTTCTGATTTTAAAGGCGCTGTGCGCGATTCTATTAAACCTATTAATAGGTTGTAGTAGCCATGCTGGCTTTTATATAATTGTTTTTCGTAATCGGTAATTCTCGCAAGAGATGCTTCGGCTTTTTCAGAATTTTCTTTACGCAGGTAAAATTGCGCAAGCAGCATGTTTTCGTTAAAAAAGAAGGTAAGCAGTACAATACCGCCTAATAAAAACAGAGTGATCCCCCAGCCCCAAAAACCAAAGCCACACAGTGTAACACCGGCGCCCATCATAACACAAGCAATAATTAACCTAACTATATTTGACATAATTTGTATTAGTATAAAAACAGTTGCAAATATCGTTATTTGTAAGCTAAATAAAACATCAGTATTAATATTTATGGCAGGAGAATTAGAACCATCGTGGAAAAAAGCACTGGACGAAGAATTTCAAAAACCTTACATGGTTGAACTTAAGACCTTTTTAAAACAGGAAAAAGAAACAGGGTATATCATTTACCCAAAAAACGCCGATATATTCAACGCTTTTAACACAACGCCATTTGATGATGTAAAGGTGGTTATTATAGGGCAAGACCCTTACCACGGCCCAAATCAAGCGCATGGTTTATCTTTTTCTGTACAAAAAGGGGTTTCAGTACCGCCATCCTTACGCAACATATACAAAGAATTATCTACTGATATCCCTGGCTTTACCATCCCCCAAACCGGCGACTTAACCAAATGGGCGCAACAAGGTGTGCTATTACTAAATGCCACTTTAACCGTAAGGTCCGCAACGGCAGGGTCGCATCAAAAAAAAGGCTGGGAGAAATTTACAGATGCAGCTATCAAAAAACTGTCTGACGAAAAAAAAGGTCTGGTATTTATCCTGTGGGGAGCTTACGCGCAATCAAAAAGCGTACTTATAAATGAACATAACAATCATCTGATCATAAAATCTACGCATCCATCTCCCCTTGCCGTAAGCCATGGCGGCTTTTTTGGTTCGAAGCCATTCTCAAAAACAAACGAGTTTTTAATTAAACAAGGTAAAGAGCCGATTGACTGGCAGATAGATTAATTAGTGAATTAGCGATTTATTGAATTAGTGATTGGCTTTTCAATTCACTAACTCACTAATTCATTAAATCACTAATTTCTTAGTATTCCAATGGTACTATTGGTTCCTTTTTGCTGGTGCTCATGATCATCATAGTTTGGAAGGTTTTAACCACGGTGATGCGGCTAATCTTCTCCATTATCAATTGCTCGTACGATTTAATGTCGCGCACATAAACTTTCAGCAAAAAATCGCATTGGCCGGTTACGTGGTGGCACTCGGTTACCTCTTTAATGCTTTGTATCTCATCCAAAAAAGTTTGGATCGTATTTTTCTGATGAAAATCCAGCGAGATCTGTATAAAGGTTTTTATGCCTAAGCCGAGTTTTTCCTCGTCAACAAGGGCGTGGTAGCTTTTAATATACTCCGCGTTTTCCAGTTTTCGCACACGCTCTAAGGTTGGTGCGGGCGATAAGCCAATTTCATTTGAAAGCTGCAAGTTGGTGATGCGGCCGTTCTCTTGTAAAATCTTAAGTATCTGAAGGTCTATTTTGTCTAATTCTTGAGCCATGGTACGTGCAAATATAAAGCATTCTGTATCTCACAAAATATAATTTTTTTAAAAACTATTTCAACAAAACTTATTACTTTTTTATTTATATTTTTAGACAAGCCTAAAAAATTTATTAGATTTGTATAAATGCATACTTTAGCCGAAGAAAACTATTTAAAAGCCATTTATAAGCTATCGCTGATAGCCGAAAATGTAAGCACCAATCAAATTGCCGCGGAATTGGCCACCAAAGCATCGTCGGTTACAGACATGTTAAGGAAGCTTGCCGACAAGCTTTTGATAAATTATACCCGTTACCAGGGCGTAAGTTTAACGCAAACCGGCGAAAAAGTTGCAGTCAACATTATCCGCAGACACCGGCTTTGGGAATATTTTTTGGTAGAGAAGCTTCATTTTAAATGGGACGAGGTACACGAGATGGCCGAAGAGATGGAACACATCTCTTCGAACGAATTGATTGACCGCCTGGACGAATTTATGGGCTTCCCCACCCGCGACCCACATGGCGACCCTATCCCTGATTGCAATGGTAATTTTAAAACAAACGATCTAAAAGCAATTTCAGCAGTTGATGTTAATACATGCGGGATAATTTCGGGAGTTAGGGACCACTCTTCGTCATTTTTACAATATCTGGAGAAGCAAGGCCTCACCATAGGTAAAAAAATAACGATTAAAGAGATAATTACATACGACAATACAGTAGTACTGCAAATGAATAACAAAGATTTACAAATAAGCCGCGACGTGGCCAATAACCTGCTAATAGCCTTATGATACAACAGCATGACAACCACTCGTTAGGCAACGTACACAATAGCGTAATCACCGAAGGTAAAACAGGCTGGCGCAGATTACTGTCTTTTCTGGGGCCAGCATATCTGGTAAGCGTAGGCTATATGGACCCGGGTAACTGGGCAACAGACCTGGCCGCGGGTAGCCAGTTTGGATATAGGCTAATATGGGTATTACTGTTATCAAATATGATAGCACTGCTTTTGCAAAACCTGGCTGTAAGATTGGGGATAGTCCGCGGGCTTGATCTGGCACAGGCATCAAAACGTACTTATCCGCGCTTTATCAATTTCTGCCTTTATATATTGGCGCAAATAGCCATTATAGCCTGCGACCTGGCCGAAATTATTGGTATGGCCATAGGTTTAAACCTGCTGTTTGGCTTGCCGCTGATATGGGGCGTATCTATTACCCTATTTGATACTTTGCTGCTGCTTTTCTTATTAAACAAGGGCATGCGCAAACTGGAAGGGTTTATTATTTCCCTGATATTTATAGTTGGTTTGGCATTTTTGGCGCAGATGTTTATTGTACAACCAGATGCTATTGACATTGCCAAAGGCTTTATACCAACCAAATTAAATAACACATCCCTTTACCTTGCAATAGGTATTATTGGCGCAACCGTAATGCCGCATAACTTATATCTGCATTCGTCATTGGTGCAAACGCGTAAGATCGACAGGTCTGAAGCGGGTATAAAAAGCGCTATCAGGTATAACTTTTGGGACACTACCATCGCGCTTAACCTTGCCTTTTTTGTGAATGCCGCCATATTAATATTGGCTGCCAGCGCATTCTTCGGCCGTGGTTATCATGAGGTTGCCGAGATACAGGATGCACATAAATTATTGACCAATATATTTGGCAAGTTGGCACCTGCCCTGTTTGCTATAGCGCTTATCGCCGCCGGGCAAAGCTCAACAGTTACCGGTACCCTTGCGGGGCAAATAATTATGGAGGGCCACCTTAACCTGCGTATTGCCCCATGGCTGCGCCGTTTGCTAACGCGATTACTGGCTATTATACCTGCATTTTTCACCATCCTGTATTTTGGCGAAGAAGGTTTAGGCAAGCTGTTAATATTAAGCCAGGTGGTACTAAGCCTACAGTTGGGTTTTGCCATCATCCCGCTTATTCACTTTACATCAGATAAAAAACGAATGGGAAACTTTGCAACCAAGCTACCGCTCAGAATACTTGCCTGGGTATTTGCAACCTTAATAGTTGGGCTAAACGTAAGGCTGGTAATACAGGAAATTGAAACATGGGCTGCCACAAGCCCCGGGTCGGCAAACCTTGTTCATTACGTAATATCGCCCATTGCTGTGGCTGTAGGCTTATTGCTTGTTTATGTTTTTATAAGGCCCATCCTTTATAAGCATACCAGCCAGCAGATATTTGTACCACACGGCATTGCCGAAGTTTTAGATAACCTGGATGCGGTAAGCTATAATCAAATAGGCGTTACTATCGACTTTTCAAAGAACGACCAGGACACCATACGCCATGCTTTAATGCAAGGCGGTAAAAAAGCACATTATAACCTCATCCATGTGGTAGAAACCGCCGGTGCGCGCTACTATGGCAAACAGGTAATGGATAGTGAAACACAAAGCGATGTAGATAACCTTGATAAGTATATATCCACGCTGGTTAAATTAGGCTATAAGGCCGAGGCTAAAATTGGTTACGGTGGCCCGGCAACAGCTATAGCGCAAATTGTTAAAGACACTAAAATAGATTTTCTGGTGATGGGTTCGCATGGGCACAAGGCTTTAAAAGACCTGATATTTGGTACAACAGTTGATTCGGTCAGGCATAAGGTGAACGTACCGATACTGGTTGTAAAACCTCAAAAAAATTAATTGCATATTTGCACAGTAATGGAGCAGAACTTATATATCAAGAATAAAAAGGCATACTTTGAGTACCATATACTGGATAAATATACAGCCGGTATAAAACTATTGGGTACCGAAATTAAATCGATCCGCGAGGGTAAAGCCAACGTAAACGATGCCTTTTGTACTTTTATTGGCAATCAGCTTTATGTACGCAACCTGCATATATCTGAGTACTCGATGGGGTCGTTCTACAACCATGAGGCTAAACGCGACCGGATCCTGCTGCTCAACAAAAAAGAACTTAAAAAACTCCAAACCCGTGGCGAAGAAAAAGGCTTGACCATTGTCCCACTTGCCCTATTTATCAGCGAACGCGGTTTTGCCAAGCTCGAAATCGGCCTTGCCCAAGGTAAAAAGACCTTCGATAAACGCGAAACTATGAAAGAGCGCGATACCAAGATAGAAATGGACAGGGCGATGAAGAGATAAGTTGCAGTGGGCGGTTGGCAGTAGGCAGTTGAAAATAAAAGTGCAAACTGCTAACTCATAACTGCCAACTGAGCTACCATGCCCTATCACCTACCAGCGGTACAAACCTAAAGGTATCCAGTACATGCCTTTCATAATCGTTCTCGGCGGTTTTTAGCACGGTTACCATTTTTTGTGATTGCTCGTCACCTACCGGGATAACCAGGATACCCCCTATATTTAATTGTTTAAGCAATACCTGTGGTACAGTTGGCGCGCCTGCTGTTACTATAATTTTATCGTAGGGTGCATCTGTTGCTATACCTATTGAGCCATCGCCCAAAAAGAATTTTGGTTTATAGCCCATATAGGGTAATACCTGTATAGTGCGCTCGTATAGTTTCTCTTGTCGTTCAATGGTGAAAACTTTGGCGCCCAATTCCATTAGTATACAGGTTTGGTAACCGCAGCCTGTGCCTATTTCCAGCACTTTATCGCCTTTGCGGATATGTAATAGTTGGGTTTGGTAGGCTACCGTATAGGGCTGCGATATAGTTTGCCCTTCACCTATAGGGAAGGCGATATCTTTGTAGGCCTGGTTCCAGAAGGTTTCGTCGAAAAAATAATGACGGGGTACTTTACCAATGGCAGCTAATACCTGTTCATCTTCTATACCCTTCTTCCTTAATATCTCTACCAGCCTTTTACGAGCCCCTTGCTCGCGGTAATTATCAATAAACTTATACGCCATTACATAACAAAGTTATACAAAAAGCCGGCAAAATTGCCGGCTCTATATGTATTATGCTACCGCTTTGTAATAACACTTTGGTAGTTAACCTATAATGTTTTTAACATTCGTAAGGGCGTATATTACCACCAGCCATGAACATTGTAGGTAGTTATCCGGGGCTGGGCAGCATAGGCCACAGCTACATCGCGCGCAGCGCTAATAATACTGGCATCGTTCTTTTGTTCTTGCAATTTAAAGCTCCACTCGCGGTTATTCAGTTCTTTAACCCGTTTAGATACCTGTGCTACAAAGGTTTTTACATCTTTATAGCAGGTTGATTGAGGGTCTATCTGTGATAAAAGATCGCTTGCCGCGTTTGCACCGTTCAGGTTCTGGTTTGCAGCCCAAAGGTTTTTGGCTTGCGCAAGCTTCACCTGGCAATCTTTCTCAATTTGCTTTTTGTAGATTGGCGCTACCAACGCCATTGACCTATCATAACAGGTTTTGCAGGCTTGCGGTACCGATGTAAGGTTATAAATAGCCTCGTCCATCCTACCAGTGTTGGCCAATGTTTGGGCTTGTTTTATGATCACATCGCAATGGGTATTATAGTAGCTGATTATTTTGGTTTTACCTTTTTCTACAAATGCCTGCAGTTTGGGGTCGTTAAGGTTAATGTTTTTAAAAGCATTGATATATGCTTTTGTCTCGTTTTCGCCCACTCCTTTTATAGATACCGATGTGCTGGCGAATTTAGTGCCCTCGTAACCATCACCAATGTAAAGGTTTACGTCGAGCGTTAAAGCCGTCATTGGGGGTGCTGTAGATAACAGATCTTTTGTAAGTACCACAATATTAGCGGTGATAATAAAGCGCTGACCTTCGTCACCACCAAAACCATTTTGACTGATGATCTGGTTCAGTTTATTGCCAAGCATATTACGCGCGGCTACCGGCAGATCATCAGCCTGATCGGGAATGTAAGCGGCAAGAGTTACCCGACCGCTATTCCCCCCATTCGCCGACCTTATAATGGTTGTTTTTTGTGCATATCCTCCCATAAACAGGAAGAGTGACATGCAGGTTATCATTATTTTTTTCATGTTGATTGTCTCTTTTGATCTATTATTTTTCACCAAGTACTATAACTGCCTGGCCAAGGCCTTTCACTGTTAGTTTATTCGCGATTGAATAAGGTGGCGCAGTCAGTAATTTTTGCAGTCCGCGTGTAAACCCACGGGCGTCGGTAGCGTTACCGCTTGCATCGTAAAGCGGTATACGCACTTGCTCAAACAGCATCATGCTTTCGGTAGCATCGCTATTACTGAAACGGTTTTTTACGGTATTGGCACGCACCCAATCCTCAATAATAACATTCAGCTCTTTACCACCGTATTCGGTTTCCAGATCATTTTTCCATGAATCGAATTTTTTGATGCGGATGATGATCTCGCGGCCATTTGCAAACAGGTCGTCGAAATGCCTTTGCAGGCCAACATTAAAGTTGTCTATTTTATCGGCAACGGCTTCTTCTAACAAAACAGCGGTTTCTGCCGAGAAGGATGGATTACCCGTTCCGCCCGCTGTGGCTATTTCTTTATCAGTATAAGCATCAAGGCCCTGCAATGTAAAACGCACTGATTTTTTAGGGCCTGTTTTTAACACATCCCAGGTTAATTGTATAATAATATCGGCCTTAGCTACTTTTTTAAGCTTATCCATTGGGCTTTCGGATACACCGCTACCCGTTTTTGAGGTGAGGATAGCGTTCTCGGCACGTTCAGATTCTAACGTTTTGATAACCGATTCCATGTTCTTTAACGGGAAACCACGCTCGGCCATCATACCGTTTATCTTACTGATAACGGCCAACAGATCGTTATTTTCCTGGAAAGCCCTTTTGTAATCGGGGATCTTTACCTTGGTGCCCTGGTCATCATAAGTTTGCATGTAGCCATTTGTATTGCACCATACATCGCTTGGCACTACCATAAGCGTTGGCTTTTTAGCCTGCGAAAACCCTAAGGTTGCCGCGCCCAATATCAATAGCGATAACAGGGTTATTTTCATTATCTGTAGTTTCATTTATTAGGGTTGAAGGTTTATTGATTTGTTAAGATGCCGTCTGATATCATTTTCTGCTTCAGTGCTGGCCTGCTTATTTTTAGCACATAACCATTGCTTTGAGCCACATTTTTTACTTTTTGATTTTTTGCTTTCTGCCCAGGGCGCTCCTCTTTAAAAATCGCGAACGACCTGTAATCATTTGCAAAAAACCTGATGAAGTATGCTTCGTGGCTAGCATAGGCATTTGCCTCATTCAATATCGGTTTTACATCGCAATTGGGTTTCCCCTCGGTTAAGCCGCTAAATAAAAGATCGCGCAGCGCGATCTTTTTAGCATCTTCAATAGCATCCTCTTTATTACGCTTGCTTGAGTAAGCAATAACGGTTTGCGAGCCATCAAACTCAACACCCAGGCACTCTGTTTTATAAGTATAGCTGCTATTTAGTCTTTTTTGCTCGGTGCAGCCGCTAAATGCAAGCAGCCCGGCAAGGCTTAAGTACAATAAATTTTTCTTCATGATAATTGATCTTTAAAATCCTGCACTTAATGATTTAATAATACCAGCATCTTCCAGGTCCTTACGCAACAAGGCCACATTTACCGATACCAGCACACCAATTTTATATTGTTTGCCAACTTTCATACGGTCTTCGGCAGCCACGGCACCATCACTCGTAAGCGAAACAAACTTCATATACTTACCGCCATCAGCAAAAAACTCCTTGAACCATTGATCTTTTTCCTGCTCTAAATTTGAATTGGTAGTTAGCGGCGGTTTACCTAAAATACCCTGGTCGCCGGCAAAACCTTTGAATATTACGCCATGCACCGCGTTTTTCTTAGCTTGCTCAATAGCCACGTTCGGTTTTTTTGAGTACGACCATACTTTTAACAGATAAGTGCCCTGTACCCCGGTACCGGCCACTTCCAGTTCATATTTCCAAGCCTCGGTATCTTCGTTTGCTTTTTTATTTGTTTGCGCGTTAACTGCCGATGAAAAACCTGTTATCAGCAGCATTAACATTACCCAAATTGCAGTATGTTTTTTCATTATTTATATGGTTTTGTGTATTATTTTATCTGTCTTAAAAGCATACCCGCGTAAAATTTGCCACCGCCTTTAAAGTAGGTACGGTCAAGTATGGGTTCATCCTTTTTATCTTTGTCCTTATCTTTATTATCTTTTTCAGAAACCTCTTCGCCCGCGTTAAACCGGTTATCCCATATCTTTTTCTTGTCTACGGTTACAGTCCCTTTTTTCACATAAGTGGTAAGGCCTGTTTTAGGGTCTACGGTTTGCTCAAGCACTTCAAACTTTTCGCCACCTTCCAGGCCTTCTTTCATACCAATTTTCGCGGTAACGGGTTCGCCCGAGTATATAGGTGTTTTAGGTTTAAATACTTCGTACGCTTTTTGAAGCTTGGCAAAAACATGCTCTACGTTTCTTACAGTTGCCAGCTCTACTATCTGGTCTTCGGTACGGGTTTCTTTTAATGAGAAAGTTACCAGGCTGCTTGATTTTTCGCTGCCTATATATTCCATCTGGAACAAATCGGTTTTATCAAAAGCTTCTTTTTTCTTTTTATCGATTTTGCCTTTTTCCATCCACAGGTCATTGTAAAAAACGGCAGCGGTAGAGTCGTTCCATTTTAGGCGATACAGGTATGAGGTTGTCCATACAGAATAACCCTCTTTTGCTTTATTGTAAGCAATATCAAGTACTTTATAAGCAGCTGGTTGGAACAATGCAGGTAAGCTGTTGGCTTTTAGTTTAGCTATTTCCCTAATGGCCGCCGCTATTGGTTCATTACTTATAAACTTTAGTTTGGTTAAAACAACAAACGTATTCCCAATCAGTTCCTCGCCGGCGTCAGATAACGAAGCTGTACCCCTTGCGCTGCCTTTTGCAATATTTGCCTGCATTTCGGTAGCATTGTAAGAACCGCGTTCACCTATCAGTTTCATATCAAATGAACCATCGGGCTGCCGGTTAAACCATTTGGCAACTAACTGGTTAGCTATCTTTTTATCTTTTACAATTTTATCGGTTACAATAGGCATATCAGCTGCATCTTTATCTACAATGCCCGCTGTTGCGCCAGATAACATATTGGCTCCAAAGTTGGCCATACCGCTTTTTTTGGTGCCTGCAGTTACTTTTTCTACCTCGGTAAGTGCATACGACGATGCGTTCACGGCACTTACCGCAATTGAATGATTATTATATTTATCGGGGAACGGTGCCTCGTGGTATGCCTTTATAACGGTTTCTTTCCTTGGGAAATCTTCAGATTCCAGCAGGATAAGATGCAACGAACTTCTGCGGTATTTCAACTCCGGATGCTGATCTGCAGTTGCGGGGGCCTGGGCATTTGCCCCAAAGCCTAACCCTAAAAACAGGCTGAGTACAATCGTTAACTTGTTTGTTTGTTTCATGATGTGTTTAAGTGTGGTTGATTCTTATTGGCTTTTTTAACTATGCGTAATTATTGGCATATTGGATTATTACCAACTTTAAAAGTAGGCGCAATTTATTTTTATGACCTGAGTTATAATCCCATTTATTTAGGGTGTTTTCACCCATTATAATATTAAAAATACAGGCAATATTTGTCCATAATACTTTAATAAGTATTTCCTGATTGTATAATCAGTCGCAAATTTATTTCCTTAATAAAAGCCTGATATCACTTACGCGATTTTGTACAGCATACTGGTAAAGCACTGCAGGGGGGCTTAAAGCGGAGAGAATTTTCAACAGCAATAGTTTCATATTTAAGGGTTTAAGTGTGATAAATATAAACCCATTTGATATATACTGCAAGAAACCACCCTATTACTTAGCAAAATACCCAGTAGTAGGTATGCGAAAACAAGCATATTTTTTTGAAGTTATCACAGAAGATAATTTATAAACCTTTAATTATTGATAATAATTTCCTAAATAATATATTTCATATATACTATTTTGTAAAAAAAATATCCACTCAAAAATGACGGGAGAAAACTAAAGATCTTAATAAGGATCTACATCGGGCTGCACTATACTGCCTTTGCTTAGTTTGGTGGTTTGAAACTTCGTAATTACATCTCTTATTATGGCCTTCGCCTTAACAATTGAAATGGTGTCGCGTTCAAACTTAAGCATGATAGATTTGATGTAATAGTTGCGGATCCGATTAATAAGCGGTGCTTCGGGGCCTATAACACGATCGCCAAAATGCTTGCGGAGTTCGTTGGCCAGGTACTCGGCCTGGTTATAAAGTATCTCGGGGTTTTTATGCTTAACATCCATACTAATAATGCGGTAGTATGGCGGGTATTTAAAGCTTTTGCGCTCTTCCATTTCGGTAAAGTACAGGTCGCTGTAGTCGTTCTCTATTACCTGCTTTATTACCCTGTGGTTAGGGTCGTAAGTTTGGATCACCACTTTACCTTGTTTACCCCTGCGCCCTGCCCTGCCGCTTACCTGTGCCAGCATCTGATAGCTGCGCTCGTTAGCACGATAATCCGGATATTTTAAAAGGCTATCGGCATTAATGATACCAATAACGGTGACGTCTGCAAAATCAAGTCCTTTGGCTACCATTTGGGTACCTATCAATACATCTATCTTCTTTTCTTCCAGGTTATTCAGGATAGTCTGCAATGAATTACGGGACCGTGTGGTATCCAAGTCCATCCTTGCCAGGCGAACGTTCGGCATGAGTACAGACAGTTCATCTTCTACCTTCTCGGTACCAAAGCCCTTGTACTCTAAATGAGTAGAGCCGCATGCCGGGCAAATAGATGGTGTATCTTCCTTATACCCGCAATAGTGGCAATGCAACTTGTGGCTATGCTTGTGATAGGTTAAGCTTACATCACAGTTAATGCATTTTGGTGTGTAGGCGCATACTTTACACATTAATACGGGCGCGTATCCCCTGCGGTTTTGAAACAAGATAACCTGTTCTTTATTATCCAGCGCCAGCTGAATATCCTGCATCAGCACACTGCTAAAGTGCGACTGCATGGTTTTGCGCTTGGTTTCTTCAGATATGCTTACCACCTCTATCAGCGGCAATTGCACACCGCCGTAGCGTTCTGCTAATTCAACAAAACCGTATTTATGTACACGGGCATTATAATAGGTTTCGAATGATGGCGTAGCCGAACCTAATAACACCTTACTCTTATACATATTAGCCAGATAAATGGCTGCGTCGCGGGCGTTGTAGCGTGGCGCAGGGTCAAATTGCTTGTAAGATGTTTCGTGCTCCTCATCAACAATTATTAAACCCAGATCGCTGAATGGCAGGAACACTGACGAACGCGCCCCCAGTACTACCTTGTATTCATTATTCAGTACCTTTTGCCAAACTTCTACCCGTTCGTTATCATTAAAGCGGGAATGGTAAACACCAATAGTACCGCCAAAATATACACGTAAGCGTTCTATAATATGAGTGGTTAAAGCAATCTCGGGCAACAGGTAAAGTACTTGCCTGCCGGTGGCTATCATCTCCTCTATCAGTTTTATGTAGATTTGTGTTTTACCTGACGAGGTTACGCCATGCAGCAGCACTACATCTTTTTCTAAAAACTGTTCTTGCGTATATGCAAGTGCAATTTCCTGTGCAGGGCTCAGTATAAAATTGCTCAGCTGATCTTCATCATCCTCATATCCCAGGCGACTAACATTCTTTTCCTCAGCAATAAAAACTTCTTTTTCTATCAGCGATTTAATGCTGGAATCGCCCGAGCCGCTTTCTTCTATCAGTTCACTTTTTGAAACCGCTTTTTGCTGGCGCGATAGTTTAATGAAAGCCAAAACCGCATCGGCCTGTTTAGGCGCACGTTTCTCCAGGATCATGAAAAGCTCCTTAAGGCTTTCCTGATTATGATAAACCGGGTTTAGGGTTAAGAATGTCCGTTTGCGGGGCTTATACCGCTCGCTAACTTCCTCGGATATGGTAACAATATTCTTTTCGAACAGCGATTTCAATATTGGCATTACCGTTTTTTGGCCCAGTAGCTTTGCAATATCGCTAATTGTTAGCTCGGGCTGTATATCAAGCGCCTCGGTTATCAGGTATTCTTTATCGTTTAAGGCTGCTTTATCATACTCAAAATCCTTATTAAGCATCACCTTGGTTTCGCTGGCCAGCTTTAGGGCCGATGGTAGCGCGGCGTTCATTACTTCACCCTCGTTACACATATAATATTCGGCCAGCCATTGCCAAAACTGCAGCTGGCGTTGCGTTACAACGGGCTGTTCATCTAAAATATCTATGATGTATTTTGCCTCGTACTTTTCAGGCGCATGCTCCGTTATATTGGATACAACAGCTGTATAAAGTTTGCTTTTGCCAAACTGCACCACTACCCTTTTACCAATAACAATGGCATTATTTAGTTCGAACGGAACGCGGTAAGTATAGTTACGGCTTATAGCCAAGGGCAAAATCACCTCAACAAAGAGTGTTTTACGGGTAGCTTGTAAACCATCGGCAAATTCTAACATCAGTTTATTTGTTTCTGAAAGCAGCGAAAGCTAAAAATATCCATCCTATGATGAACAGCAAACCACCAATTGGTGTTATAGGGCCTAATACATCTAAACCCGGCATACCTATCAAATCGCGGCAAGCTAATAAATATAACGAGCCCGAAAACAACAGGATACCAAATGTAAACAGGTAATAAGTGCTTACTATCACTTTGTTTTTGAAGCGGGTAAAAGTTGATAAAAACAACAGGGCAAATACGTGGTAAAACTGATATTGTACGGCGGTTTGCCAAACTTCAAGCTGGCGTGCTGATAACGAGGCCTTTAAGGCGTGGGCACCAAAAGCACCGGCAATAACGGCCAATACACCCAGTAGCGATGCTGTAATTATTATTTGTTTGTTCATGCAGATATAAAAGGCTAAGTTAACCAAATGAAAGTATTACTTCATTGTGGTACAGTAAAATTCTAACTTGCACACGCAACCACAGAATGAAACGACTGATAGTTATTGCACTTATTTTAATTGCCGCAACGGCATATATAACCGTTAAGTATTTTAAAAACTTAAACACATCGGGTATGCATGCCGGCAATGTTATGCGCACTATTCCCGATAATGCCGCTATAGTATTTGAGTTTACCAACGAGAAAAGCTTTTACGACATTTACACAGGCAATACACTGCTAAACAATTTAATTGGCGAAGAAAAAATAAGCGACCTGGATACGGTACGTAATGTGCTGTTTGGTAATGCCGCGCTTAATACGCTCTTTAATGGCCGCAATGTATTTGTATCGGTACAACCATCACAAAGCAATAAGCTTGAGTTGCTGCTTACGGTATCGGCAGGTAAAGATATTGATCTTACAGAGTTTGATAAGCTGGCTAAGCAACAAAAAACCGGCATGCTGATAACACCACTAAAAATTGGTGATAAACATGGCTACAATATCTTCTTTAACTCGTTAAAAAAGCGCTTTTATATTATTAATATAGATGCCAATATATTTGCCGGTAGTTTCTCAAAAGAACTGATCACCCAAAATGCAAACTATAAGGCTGATAGGGAGAAACAGGCATTTATGCTTTTGCCCGATCAGCAAAACTCTAACTCGCTGGCCAATTTGTATATTAATTACGAGCACCTTGAGCCATTATTTGCCCAGCTTTTTAAAAACAGCAATACCGATATATTTAAGCCCTTTAGGCTGTTGCCCGCATTAGCCGCCCTAAACCTTAATTTTAAAAATGATGCTGTAATGTTTAGCGGTTATACCAATATTCAAACGCATAAACCGGGCACCTATTTAAACGTTTTTGCCAATCAGCAACCTGTTACCAACCAGTTAAAAGAATTATACCCTTCAACAACGGCATATGCTTTAAACCTGTCAGTATCAGACCCTATTAAGTTTTCTGCCGATCTATCAGATTTTCAAATTAAAGCTGGTTTACTATCCGAAAAAGATGCATTATTCGCCAAAATTAAAACCGAAACAGGAATCAATTTAAAGCAGGAGTTTGCACAGTTGCTGGGTAGCGAGTTTGCTGTGATAACTACCCGTTACCAGGAAAAAATAGCTGTAATCACCGTTAAAAACGGCTCTAAGCTGAGGCCATTTATGACTAATATAAGCGGAATGATAACCGATGATGTTGGTCAGTTTAATTATGCTAAACTGCCTTACTTTTTATTGGGCGATGCCTTTAACGCTTTTAGGAAACCATATTTCCGCATTATTGATAATTACCTGATACTGGCAAACAGTACAAAAGAACTGGATAGTTATAATGACACCTACTTTAACCGTAAATTTCTGAATAAAACAGAACAGTATGTAAAGTTTGATAATTTATTAGCCGAACGAAGCAATGTTGCCTTTTTTATCCACTTTAAAAACGCGCAGCAAATATTAAAGTATGGTTTAAAAGATGAATTTTATTTTGCCTATAAAAACAATTCATTATCCTGGAAGAACTTTTACGGCGCATCCTATCAGCTTGCCGCAACCGACAAGAATTTTTATACAAACTTTTGCCTGTTACAAAATATGCCCGATACTACTGTTAATAAAAACATTGATTAAAAACGTTAAATATGCAACCCAAAAGGCCTAAATACGTTAAAGGGTTTATATATTAGCTGGCGAGTTTTATAAGCTATTGATTAAGCAACCATAAAACAACAGGTATTGCGAACATGTATGAAGTATTTTTTATTGGCCATTTGTTTTTTATTTATTTCCGTTGAAACTTTTGGCCAGCAGTTTTCCCAGTATAATACAGGTACCTTATTCGATTCGTTTGAGAACCCGGCACAAGCTGTTTTTATCCCCGATACAAGCAACAAAATAGCCTTTAACTTCTTTATCCCCAACTTCAACAGTAATTTATATATTACCGGCAATGCACAGGCACCGCTTAAAAGCCGTGCTTTTAATGGTAAATATTTAAACACCGGCTTAACTATAGGCGAAAACAGATTTAGCAGAGCAAATGTGAATGCTAATATTTACTCGATAATGTTTAAGGTTTTCAGCAGTTTAGATGGCAACCAGGAGGTAGGTTTTTCTGTTCAAACACGCGCGGAAGGCCGGGGCCTTTTCACTGATGAAACTTTATTATTGCTTAATGGCAGTAGTGCCTTTGCCAATAATGATTATTCAAACATATTTAATAACAGCTATACTGCTCAAAGCTACCATCAAATAAGCGTGAGCTATCGCGAAAAAATTAGCAAAAAATTTGCTTTAGGTATTAAGCTAAGCGGATTATTGGGGATACAATATCAGCAATTAAGAATAGACCAGTCGCACATTACATTTGACCGGGCAAATGACGCCGCCGATATTACTTTACAAGGCAGGTACCGTATTAATTATACATCGGGCGATTTTAACAAACACGATCTGCTTCCTTCGTTCAAAAGCCCGGGGGCAGCAATAAGCATTGGTACTGCGTTACGTACGCGCGATAACTTCAATTTACAGTTAAATGTAAAAGACTTTGGTTTTATACACTGGAACAAACGATCAAGGGTTAGTGATTTTAACACAACACTTACCGCGCCAGATATAAGCACCGCCCGAAGAGAAGATAATTTGTATGCAACAGCTTTTAACATAATCCGTTCGGCCGATGAATTACATTCCTTTATCACTCCTACTAACGGCATAGTAGAACTAAGTGCCAACAAATTGTATTGGTTAAATTACGACAAGCAATTGAAATACTCGCCTACACTGATCCTTCAAAAGGAGTTATTTTATGATGGCTACACAGCAGCCCTTGTAAACCCTATACAATATAACAACCTGGTGGGCACATTAACTACATCATATAATAACTACGGGATATTCAACACAGGTTTACAATTCATGGTAAAATCGCCCAATGTTGAGTTCTATATTGGCAGCGACAGGATAATGCAATCAGCCAGCTTTTTGAGTGCCGTCCGTAAAAGCGATTCGCAAATAAACAAAAACGCATCATATTCAGGTGCCGATTTCTTTATAGGCTTTTCCCTAAAATTTGGACGATTGATTGAGCACCCACTAAATAGCAGTTACATGCCATTGGGTGATAGGCCGGGATTTATAACCCGTATGTGGAATGGTATATTTCACCCCGGGCGGGATAATGGTGATTAATTAGATCCCTGCTTTTTTACCGGCAATAAAATCTTTAAGGTAATAAGGCTCAAAATAAGCTACATCTACAAAATCGGCACGGTTAAATTTATCTGCAGCAATTTGGGTAAGGTGTGTTGCCGAGTTTGAAAAATTGGGCAGGAATTGAGCATTAGGGTTATCTCCTAAAGTATCTTTGCATTTATCTGCCCCATCACCAAAAAACAATACTTTATTTTCAGTAAGGATGCCGCTAAAGCTGTTTCCGTCTATAATTTCGGCAGCGGTAGGTTTTACTACCTCACCTGCGGCATTAAATACAGCTGTGTAAACCTCCATACGGCGGGCATCAATCATGGGGCACAGCAATACATCACTGTCAATAGCATTATCGTGCGTTACCCCTTTAGCCATAGCCGCTAATGTTTCTACCGATATAAGCGGCTTATCTAACGCGAAGCATAAACCCTTCGCTGTTGATACACCAATACGTAACCCGGTATAGGAGCCCGGCCCGCAGCTTACCGCAACTGCATCTAAACCGGCGTAGGTATTATTGGTTTGTGCCATTAAACCATCAATATAAACAGTAATAACTTCGGCATGGATATTACGGGCATTTATCTCTTTAAAAGCCAATACTTGCCCATCTCGTGCCAATGCAACCGAGCATGATGTTGTTGCTGTTTCTATTTGTAGTATTAAACTCATTTAATTCAAAATTAAAGTCAAAATTCAAAAAAACATTAAGCCAGGTTTTGACTTTTTACTTTTGAATTTTGACTTACAAATCAAGGTACCGGGTCATGCCCGTGGCCGCCCCATGGGTTACAGCGGGCAATACGTTTTATAGTTAGCCATCCGCCTTTAAACGCGCCATGTTTCTTAATAGCTTCAACCCCGTATTGCGAACATGTGGGTGTATAGCGGCATGATGCCCCTGTTAAAGGCGAAATAAAGTACTGGTATATCTTTATCAGCAGCAAAAAAATTGCTCCTATTATGCTTTTAAATATATCCCACAAAAATTTCATTTAATAGCCTCCACCGCAAGCTGTGTTAAAAGCTTAAGCATCTTTTTTTCAAAAAACTCATAGGGGGATATTTCTTTGCCAATGTAACTTATTGATAATATCAGCTTTTTGCCACTACTATTTAATACATCGTACAATTGCGCTTGTTTATTAAGCCGGTAGGCTTCGCGCATGCGGCGTTTAACCAGGTTACGGTCTACCGCACGTTTATAACGCTTCTTGGCAACAGAAAAAACTATTTGCACAGGGAATTGCTGCTCACCATCGGTAAGCATCCACGAAGCCTTAAAGGGGTAACATAAAAAAGAAGAACCGTTATGAAAAAGCCCGTCAATAAGCTTTTTGTTACATAACCGTTCTTCTTTTTTAAAAGTATACATAGTTGTTGATGCTGAACCGAAATAATGTTTACACAAGCGGTTCGACCCCTTTTACAAGGGGTTAACAACCAGAATTATGCTTTGTGGCTGCGTTCGTCAGAAACAGATAATTTTCTTCTGCCTTTTGCTCTTCTTGCTGCAAGTATCCTTCTGCCATTAGCAGTTGACATACGCTCACGGAAACCGTGTTTATTTCTTCTTTTCCTTTGTGAGGGCTGAAACGTTCTTTTCATGATATATTTTTATTCTTTATGCTATTCGTCGTTTAAAAAAACAAGAGCGCAAATGTAGCCTTTTTTTTAGTTTTTTCAAATACAAATGTGGTTATTTGATAATCCATATTTATCAACATATTAACATATATATTTTAGCTATGAAATTTACCGCCTTATTACTCCTGTTATTATCGCCTTTTGTTGCCCTGTGCCAGGAACCAATGGCACAACATTATAAAATATATAATACTGCTAAACAGCGCATAGCAACGGCCGATGATATTATAAACGACCTTAATAAAGTCGATGTACTATTCTTTGGCGAGGAGCATAACGACTCTACCGGCCATTATCTGGAGAGCCTGCTATTTAAAAAACTGGCGGATAAATATCCCGGCAAAGCCGCATTATCGTTGGAAATGTTTCAAACAGATTGCCAAACCGTGCTAAACGAATACCTGGCAGGCTTTATACGCGAGAAGAATTTAATTACCGAAGGCCGTGCATGGCAAAATTATAAAGACTACCGCCCAATGGTAGAGCTGGCCAAAACCGCGCATATCCCGGTTGTTGCGGCCAACGCCCCTACCCGTTATACCAACATGGTTACCCGCATGGGTTTAAGCAGCCTGGGTCAACTGGATGCGAAAGCAAAGGCATGGTTAGCCCCCTTACCTATTGATACCGCTACAGGGCCTTATTATGAAAAATTTGTAACTGTTATGGGTGGGCACAGCGCTATGGGCACTATGAAGATCTATCAGTCGCAAAACCTGTGGGATGCTACTATGGGCTGGAACATAGCACAGTTCTTACAGGCACATGAAGGTTATAAGGTATTCCAGGTAAATGGTGGCTTTCATAGTGAAGAGAAACTGGGCACTGCAGCACAGTTAAAGAAGTATATACCTAAAGTGCGTGTGATGAATATTGCCGTATATGCTGATGAAAGTTTCGATAACCCCGACTGGGCTAAGTTTGCTAAAATGGGCGATTATGTAATATTAACAGACCCGAAGTTACCGAAGACGTTTTAGTGATTTAGTGACAAATAGGCTTTTATAGCACGTTGTTTGGCTATTCAAATATTATTAAGTCTGCCAGATGCTTTGGCGCTACTTCGCAATAGGCTGTTTTTAGTATTTCGGTAAGCATATCCTCGCGCACGGTAAGCAGGTTAATATGCGTCCAGCCCTGCTTGCCCCATTTATTGGGTACGGGGTAAATAACCGTGTTATCAAAAGCAGAAAATATATCCTGATCCGTAACCGACAGCCTCACAGTTGCTCTGTTGTGCTCGGGTACCGCGGTTGCAAATATTTTATTATTCACCCGGAAAGATGTTTTCTCAAAATGCGGGGCTTCGGTAGCTTCGGGCAATGAGAGTGCCATGCGACGTAGTTTTTCCGGATCAACCATAAATTCTTTCCTTACCTAATCTATTGTTTAAGCTTTCTTATCAGCTAAAATATCACGTATTTGAGTAAGCAGCACTTCTTCTTTTGTTGGTTCTGGTGCAACTTCGGGTGCAGCTTCTACCGGCTTTCTCATAGAATTAATACCCTTAACCACCATAAAAATGCAAAAAGCCACAATCAAGAATTCAATAACCGTATTAATGAAATTACCAACATTCATGGTTACATCAGGAATTTTGTTGATGGGGTCGCCGTGTTTGAGGAAGATCTTAATGTTTTTAAAATCTATGCCACCGGTAAGGTAACCTATTGGGGGCATAATTACATCATTTACCAACGAGGTTACAATTTTACCAAAAGCAGCACCAATAATAACACCAACTGCAAGGTCAACAACGTTGCCTCGCATAGCAAACTCCTTAAATTCTTTTACAATAGCCATTGTTTGTGTTTTTTGTGTAATTAAAGTTAGCAATAAATCTATTGCACGTGCAAACAAAACCCGAGCAAAAGCATTTTAAAGCCTAAATAAACCACTTGTAAGTAATTTTTAAACTTTAAGGTAATTGGTGTATTTTTGACCTCGTCTACTATTATGCTTAAACAGAACCTTCAACAAAAACTTTTACAAAAACTCTCCCCGCAGCAAATACAATTTATAAAATTGCTGCAGGTACCTACTGTGTCTCTTGATACCCGCATTAAAGAGGAATTAGAAGAAAACCCCGCGCTTGAAGATCTGAGCTTAACAAACCTGAACGAACCCGAGGAACAATACCCCGACCGCGACCCCGATGAAGACACTTACAATAGTGAAGATGAAAAGGGAGAAATGGATGAGTTTAATATTGACGATTACCTGCAAGACGATAATGTGAACGATTATGGCACTCGTTATGACCAAAATGGCGATGATGAAGACGAGCGTAAAGAGATACCTATTGCCGTACAAAGCTCGTTTTTTGAAAGCTTACAGGCACAGCTCGACCTATTGCCCCTATCTGATAAAGACTTTAGTATAGGCAAGCAAATAATAGGCAGCCTTGACGATGATGGTTACCTGCGCAGGCCCATTATGTCGCTTACTGATGACCTGGCCTTTTCGCAGAACGTGATGGCCGACGATGAAGAGGTGGAGGACATGCTAAAGGTGATACAAAGCTTTGACCCCCCGGGTGTTGGCGCGCGTAGCCTGCAGGAATGTTTACTGATTCAATTACGGCGTAAGGACCCTAACGATCTTATTATAAGGAAAGCCATACTAGTGGTAGAAAATTACCTGGAAGAGTTTACCCGCAAGCATTACGATAAGCTGGAGAAATCATTAAACATGAATTCTATTGAGCTGCGTGGTGTGGTGAACGAGATATTGAAGCTTAACCCAAAACCAGGCGATAGCAATGAGGTAAGCACCAAGCAAATGCAGGTAATACCCGATTTTCATATCAAGAATAATGATGGGGCATTGATACTTACACTTAACTCTAAAAACGCACCCGAATTAAAGGTAAGCCGCTCGTACCAGGAAATGTTTCAGCACTATGATAAGGCATCGCAAAAAGATAAAAAGCTTAAAGAAGCTGTACAGTTTGTAAAACAAAAGCTTGATTCGGCCAAGTGGTTTATTGATGCGATAAAGCAGCGCCAGCAAACCCTGCTGAAAACCATGAACGCCATAATGCAGTACCAGTACGATTTCTTCTTAACGGGTGATGATAAAAACCTGAAGCCTATGATATTAAAGGATATTGCCGACCGTATTGGTATGGATATATCTACCGTATCGCGTGTGGCCAATTCTAAATATGTACAAACAGAATTTGGCACCTTTCTATTGAAATCATTCTTCAGCGAGGCTATACAAACCGAAAGTGGCGAGGAAGTTTCAAACAAAGAGGTTAAGAAGATATTGGAAGAGCATATAGGCACAGAAGATAAACGCCACCCACTGGCAGATGAAAAGCTGACCGATATATTAAAAGAAGCCGGCTACAACATTGCCCGCCGTACCGTTGCCAAATACCGCGAACAAATGAATATCCCGGTAGCAAGGTTAAGGAAAGAGTTGTAGAAAGTTTGCAGTAAATAGTTTGCAGTTTGCAAATAAGTAAGACTGCTTACTGCTAACTCACAACTGCCAACTCATTTACCACCCATGCTGCGGGCTGGATAGCTTATAGCGATTGTTAAGCATTATACCTAAAACAATTTCGTGCGAGCCATTACTTACACTACGCAGGGCAGATGTGGTTACATCGTACGAATAACTTACGTTAATAAGCGAACTTAAGTTAAACCCTGCTAATACACCAAACGAATCATCCCTACGGTACGATCCACCAAACCAAAACTTATCCCGAAAGGAAAGTTTCATATTTATATCAAATGTTGTCGGCGTAGGTTCAATAAACTTTAACAGTGCCGAAGGCAGCAACGTTACATCGTCGCTCAGGTAAAGCTTATAACCGGCGGTAACAAAATAGTGTGGCACAGTCTTGCTCAGGTTTGCGTTATTAGCCGTTGTTATGTATTGGTTTTGAGGCATTATTTGCTGTGCCGATACACCAAAATAATAATTCGCAGAATATGCCCAAACCCCTATTCCGGCATCGGGTTTCCATTGGTTATTCTGAATATCTCTTAATGCCGGGTCGTCCGGGTTTTCTAATGTAATAAGCGATGTATTTAAATGCAGGTGGTTAAACCCAAAAGATGCCCCAACCGAAAGGTTTAACTGATCGGTAAGCCCCAGGTGATAGGCATAAGTTGCAGCCATGTTGGTTTGATCTATAGGGCCGGTCTTATCAGTAACCAGCATAAAACCTATACCATGGTGTGGTTCGGCCGCGCGGTAATCCCGGGAATACATTCTGCTATACGGGTTTTCTCCGCCCGATGCCGGGAACCCTGTTGCATCCCCTTGGGTAAAATTAGTGCCAAGCGGCGCGTTTATGCTAAAATAAGCAGTAACGGGCGCCCCATCAAGTCCCGTCCATTGGCTGCGATACCCTAACTTTATATCGGTATAGTTTTCTATACCAGCAACAGCCGGGTTTAATAAAAAATTATTAAAAATATATTGCGTGTACTGTGGCCGTTGCTGTGCATAAGTACAAAGCATAATAACAGAAAGTACAGCAGTTAAAAGTAAAGTTCTCTTCAACATTATTTAATTATGGTAACATTCCCGGAAATTAGCTTACGTCCGTTTTTAGGGTTTATAATATAGTAATACGTCCCTGTGGGAAGTATGGCGCCTTTATATCTTCCATCCCATGGGGTTGCATAACCAATAGACGAATATACCTTTTCTCCCTGTCTATTGTATATATCAACAGTATTTCCCGGATAAGTTTCTAAATATTTAATATTCCAGGTATCATTTACCCCATCCCCATTAGGTGTAAAAGCATTTACAACTAATGGTTTTTTAAGCACTGTAACAACTATTTCATCTGTTGCTATACAACCTGCATCTGTTGTAACCGTAATTTTATAAGTAATGTTTTCGATAGCCGAAGACACCGGGTTTAACACATTTTTATTGTCGAGCCCCCTGGCCGGCGCCCACTCATATGTTAAACCCGGCCCGCTTGCGGTGGCGGGTAGTACCACACTTTCTCCTTCAAGTAGTATCAAATCGTTACCGGCATTTACAATGGGTAAAGTGTTTACTGTAATAATTTGTTTAACAGTTGTATCGCAGCCATTTTGGGGAATAAAATGATAAGCTATGGTAAACGCACCCGGCCCCGAAATAGCAGGATCAAATAAACCCTTTGAACTAATACCCACACCACTAAATGTACCGCTTTCTATAAATCCGTTATTATCTGCAATAAGTTGAACAGCACCGTCTGTTTGACACATAGGGCTAACCGGCCTTATAGAAACCACGGGGCTTGGCTTAACGGTAATAATATGGTCAATGCCATTATCACACAAAGCATCTTCACCTGTATATACTATCATTTTTACTGTAAAATTTGTAGGCGTGGTTAACGGCCCATATAAGTGATGATAATTTCCATCGGCAGGAATTTCATTTTTATTGAAAGTCTCAAAAATTTCGGGATGATTAACAAAATCATACCAGATTTTTATCATAGATACACTACCGGGGTCCGCCTCCGATTCATCATGAATAATTACCTCATTGGCACTACATAAATTCGGTCCATAAGTAAATTCAGCTTTTGCACGATCAGCAATACTAAAATCAAAGTCAATATCCCTGCTTGTTCCGCAATCTTCATCTGGGGCAATAACAGTAGCTGTATAATTATAACTTCCTTTTGGGTATTGAACATTACCCGGGTATTCGTACCGGTAAAGCGTTTTGCCATCCTTTTGAAACGGTGTCCCTGTAGGGTTCGGGATTTGCAGTATTGGGATATTATTAAAACTCCATTCTATTCGAGTGGTTGGGTAAGGCAAAACCAACTGTAGTTTATAAATTTCATTGGTACAGCCGTTTAGCTGTGTAGTGTTGGTTTGCGGGTTTTCAAAAGCAATATATTCGTTCAGGTTTCTAAGATTGGCGCCGGCCGAGTAACCGTACGATTCATTTTGACCAAAACCATAGGCTATCGCGTTAAAGCCACCATCGGCACTAATAAAATGTGTACCCGCGCTTACAGGTATTTGTGCGTAAGAATAAGCCTGGTTAT
>NZ_JAQBOI010000209.1 GCF_028288105.1 Mucilaginibacter sp.
CTAACAAAAAACAATCGATGAAAAAATTTCTGGCCGAAATTGATGTAATGCCTAAAAAAGAAATACTTGACCCTCAAGGAAAAGCAGTTACTGGTAGCATGAAAAACCTTGGGTTATCTGAGATACACAACATACGTATAGGTAAACACATCTCACTTGAGATAGATGCTGATAACGCGGAAACCGCTAATGCTAAAGTTGACCAGGCTTGTAAAAACCTTTTGGCAAACCTGATAATGGAAAGCTACAGCTTTAAGCTGGTAGAAGTAGCTTAGTTCTAAGTAGAAGGTTTAAAGTCTCTTTCAAACGGGATTAGGTCTATAAAACATAAAAGGGAAAGGCAATCGCATGCGATTGCCTTTCCCTTTTACTATAACTTTCTACTTTAAACTTTGAACTTTATACTCCTACAGGTTCGCTTCCTTTTCTTGCTTGATCCTCTCAAGTGCTACCAGGTTAGTATTTACCACACTTTTCACCTCGGCAAATTTTGCTTTAACCTCTGATGGGTTTGGCGCGCCGCCTTTACACATAATTTCAACCTCTTGTATGGCAGCCTGGCTTTGCGGCATACCAAAAAAACCTAAGTTGGGCTTTAATTTATGCGATGCTGATGCAGCGGTAGCCCAGTCCTGCGCGTTTATAGCATTAGTAATAGCATCCAGTAATTCCGGTGTTTGCGTTAAGAACATACCTATTGAGTCAACAATAAATTCGTCGCTGCCGTCGGCAATCTCATACAAGAAAGATAAATCAAGGTCTTGTGGTGGTAAATTATCAGACATTGTGTGAAGGTTTATAAATCAAAAATATAATTTTTTTACAATCAAGTCGTCTTTCAAGTCATTTTTCAACTCTAATATAGACTTATTTAATATAGGATGTATAAAATCTGGCGCCAACATTTCCAGTGGCTCTAAAGTAAATCTGCGTTTATGTAATTCGGGATGCGGAATGGTCAAGTTTGGTTCGTTAATAATTTCGCTCCCATAAAACAATATATCGATATCAATAATGCGCGATCCCCACTTTTCTTCCCGTTTACGACCCATTTCTATCTCAATGCTCAGTATCTTTTCTAAAACTTGTTGTGCCGATAGCTCTGTTTGCACCATAACAACCTGGTTCAAATAATCGGGCAGGTCCGTTTTCCCCCATGATTGTGTTTCATAAATAGCCGATTTTTTTACCACCGGGGCAATATCCTGCTCAATATGTTCTATAGCGCTGTGCAAAAATAAATTACGTTCGCCAAGATTGCTACCTAATAGTAAAAAAACGTTAATCATGTTGTAACAAATAGTATGTATAAGGCTCTTAATAGTGTGTGAATTACTAAGTTTGCATATATAAATGATTTATAACAGTTAATGAAACAATTCTTCAAATTTGTATTGGCTACCGTTGTTGGTATTATTATAGCGAGTATTATCCCCCTTATTTTAATTGTAGGCATTATTGCCGCCGCCGGCAGCGATAAAGCAGTAGATGTTGATGCAAATTCGGTGCTACATGTTAAGTTTGATTACCCTATAAACGAGCGTACACCAAATAACCCGTTTGCAAACCTGGGCTTTTTAGGTTTGGATGGTGAAAAATCTGTTGGCCTTAACGATATCTTATCCAGCATTAAAAAAGCTAAAACAGATAATAATATAAAAGGCATTTTCCTGGACGAAAGCTACATGATGAGCGGCCAGGCTACTACCGAAGAGATCCGTAACGCGCTTATCGATTTTAAAAAGTCTAAAAAGTTTGTTATCGCTTATTCAGAGATCTACACACAGGGGTTTTACTACCTGGCATCAGTTGCCGATAAAGTTTACATTAACCCAAAAGGTATAATCGAATTTAGGGGCTTTAGCTCTGAAGTTACTTTTTTGAAGGGCGCGCTTGATAAACTGGGCATTGAGGCACAGATAATAAAAGTAGGTACTTACAAAAGTGCTGTTGAGCCATTGGTACTTACAAAAATGAGCGATGCTAACCGTATGCAGGTTACCTCTTATTTAGGGTCGATGTATGATTACTTCCTTACAGGAATCAGCAAAAGCCGTAACATCAATAAAGATTCCTTATTCAATTACGCCAACAGTGGCCGCATACAGCAACCCGAAGACGCTTTAAAATACAAACTGGTTGATGGCTTAAAATACAAGGACGAGATACTTTCTGAACTTAAAAAACGCACAAGTATCGCCGAGAAAAAAGATATTGCCAGTGTTGACCTGGGTGATTATGTTAAAAGCGGCACCAAGGTTGATACCGACCCTAAAGATGTAAGCTATAAAAACCGTATAGCTATTGTTTATGCATCCGGCGAAATTACCGGCGGCGATGGCGACGATAACAAAATAGGATCTGAAACCATATCAAAAGCCTTGCGTAAAGTGCGTATGGATGATAAGGTAAAAGCGGTTGTACTGCGTGTAAATTCACCGGGTGGCAGTTCGCTGGCGTCTGATGTGATCTGGCGCGAGGTTATGCTGACCAAAAAAGTAAAACCTATCATCGTATCTATGGGCGATGTGGCTGCATCCGGCGGTTATTATATAGCCTGCGCGGCCGATTCTATTATTGCTGAGCCAAATACCATAACAGGTTCGATAGGTATTTTTGCCGTATTACCTAACATGCAAAAGCTGTTTAACGATAAGCTGGGCATCACGTTTGATGGTGTAAAAACCGGAAAGTATGCCGACTTAGGCGATGTAAGCCGCCCCCTATCTCCCGAAGAAAGGGCTATCCTGCAAAACAGTGTTAACCGTGGTTATGACGATTTTACAAAAGCAGTGGCTAATGGCCGTGGTAAAACACAGGCTTATATAAACAGCATTGGCCAGGGCCGTGTGTGGACAGGTACACAAGCGTTAAAAATCGGACTGGTTGACAGACTGGGCAATATTAACGACGCCGTAAAATCTGCCGCTAAAAAGGCCGGCGTAAAAGATTACAGAATAGTTGCCTACCCCGAGCAAAAAAGTTTCCTGAATAAATTTGGTGAAGGTTTAAGCGCCGAAGTAAAAGCCCATTTTGTAAAAGCCGAACTTGGCGAGAACTACCGTTACTACGAACAAATAAAAGGCGTTACCCAAATGATGCGCACCCCACAGGCACGTATGCCTTTCGATGTGGTGATAAAATAATATTCTGCTTATAGTTGATGGTTCATAGTTCATGGTACAAAATGTGCTGTATTACTATGAACCATTAACTATTATCTATGAACTCCCCCTCCTCTTTTGTATTTTTACGGCATAACTAAATTATGGAGAACAAACCCATAGCACGTACGCTTCGTTTATTGTCGCAATTGATGGAATTGCACGAGGTTAATCCTTTCAAAATTAAATCGATAGCTAATGCTGCCTTTAAGGTAGATAAGCTGCCCTTCCCTATCGCGGGCAAATCATTGGCCGAACTGGAGAAAATAGATGGTATTGGTAAAAGCATCGCCTCTAAAATTGCCGAGCTACTGGAAACCGGCACCATGACCGAATTGCAGGATATACTTGCACAAACCCCCGAAGGTTTAGTGGAAATGATGGGCATAAAAGGTATTGGTGCAAAAAAGGTAGCCATTATCTGGAAAGAACTGGGCATTGAGAACGTAGGGGAGTTATATTATGCCTGTAACGAAAACCGACTTATCGAAGCTAAAGGCTTCGGTTTAAAAACACAGGAGGAAATAAAAAGGGTTATTGAGTTTAGGATGGCGGGCAATGGCAAGTTCCTTTATTCGCAGGTAGAAAAAGATGTTAAAGACCTGATGGGAGAGATCCGCGGCATTTTCCCTGATGCTTTAAAGCATATTGCCGGAGAATTTCGCAGATCGAACGAGATCATCAGCGAACTGGTTATTGTTATAGGTAGTTTAAACCAGGAGATAGCTTTTAAGGCACTGGCCGAATTAGATACTTTGCAAAATGTTGTTTTGAACGGAACACACATTTCTGCCGAATTAAAAAATGGCTTATTAGTTGATATTATATGTGTTGACAAAGCCGATTACTATTACGAATTATTTGTAAACACCGGCGATACCGAGCATGTTGAGGCAGTTTTATCACGTATAAACATCTCGCTTGAACAACCCCAAACGGAAGAAATAATTTACCAAAAAGCAGGCCTGGCCTGGATGCAGCCCGAACTGCGTGAAGGCACAACCTTTATAGAAAAAGCAGCCGAAAACAAACTGCCTGTTCTTATAAGCTATCATGACCTTAAAGGTACCCTGCACAATCACAGCACCTGGAGCGACGGCGTAAACACGCTGGAAGAGATAGCGTTATATTGCCGTGATGAAATGAAATTGGAGTACCTGGGCATTTGTGACCACAGCAAAAGCGCTTTTTATGCAAAAGGGCTTAGCATTGAGCGGGTTTTGCAGCAGCAGGAAGAGATAGATCATTTGAATAAAAAGATAACCGGCTTCCATATTTTTAAAGGTATCGAATCGGATATTTTGAATGATGGCTCGCTTGATTACCCTGATGAGATCCTGAAAAAGTTTGATTTTATTGTAGCATCGATACACTCCAACATAAAAATGCAGGAGGAGAAAGCTACCGCCCGTTTAATAAAAGCCATTGAAAACCCATACACCACCATTTTGGGGCACCCTACCGGCAGGTTATTGCTTAGTCGTAAGGGGTATGATATCGATCATAAAAAAGTAATTGATGCCTGTGCCGCCAACAATGTGGTGATAGAAATTAATGCCAACCCGTTAAGGCTTGACCTTGACTGGCGCTGGCACCAATACGCGCTGGATAAAGGCGTTATGCTATCCATTAACCCCGATGCACACCGAAACAGTGGTTTCAGGGATATGGAGTATGGCACACATGTTGCCCGCAAGGGTGGCTTAACTAAAGAGATGTGCCTGAATGCACTATCTTTGGCCGAGATCACAAAGTTTTTTGAAAAGAAGAGAAGCAGTCAGTAAAGATCGAAAGTCGGCAAAGTCCGAAAGTCTACTGACACTATAACTAAATATGTTAACAGATAAAGTACGCAAGCTTCAGCAATCGGGCCCCACCCCAAATATTTTGGTAATTGGCGATCTGATGATAGACCATTATGTTATAGGCGATGCCACCAGGCTTTCGCCCGAGGCGCCGGTACCTATTGTTAATGTAAAAAAGGAATTTACTACGCCCGGCGGCGCGGCCAATGTCGCGCAAAACCTGTTAGCCCTGGGCTCAAAAGTATCGCTTGCAGGTATAACCGGTAATGATATTGATGCAACCCGCTTAACCGATATTTTGGTTGAAGAAGGCATTAATGCTGATGCTATATTTAAGGACGACACCCGCCCTACTACGGTAAAAACCCGTATAATGGCAGGCAGCCATCAATTGGTTAGGGTTGATAGAGAGGTTACCCATCCGCTAACCGAAAGTTTACAGGCAGATTTTATTGAGCGGATAAAAGACAATATCGCTAAAGCAGATATCGTTGTTTTATCAGATTACAATAAAGGCCTTTTCTCGCCGGCCCTTACGCAACAACTTATTAACGAGGCTAATAAACAAGGAAAAAAAGTAGTTATAGACCCTAAAGGCCTCAACTACGAAAAGTATAAAGGCGCATATATTATTAAGCCTAACCGCAAGGAACTGGCCGAGGCGGCCAAAACGGAAAAGATCACCAATATTGATGAATTACAGCAGGCAGCCCGTATCATTATTAAACAAACCGGAGCGGAGTATATTGTAGTAACCCTGTCAGAACAAGGCATGGTTATTATCAGCGAATTAGCATACAAGCTATTACCGGTAAAGGCTACATCGGTGTTTGACGTAACCGGCGCGGGCGATACTGTACTGGCAACAATGGCTTACTTTATAGCCCAGGGTTTAAACGTTGAGGAAGCCTGCGAACTGGCCAACCATGCCGCCGCCATAGTAATAAGGCAAACCGGCAGCGCGGTTACAACAATTGACCAGATACTGGAAGATATTGAGAGAGACAAAGGACGATAGGATAAAAGACAAAGGACTGAGATATTGCTTTTCAATCACTAATTCAATAATTTCACTAAATCACTAATTCAATAAAAATGGTTATTGAAGAACTATACGAGCATCAAAATTTAATACAAAAGGTTATCGAGAACCTGAGTGGCGATATTGAAACCGCTTGCGGGGTAATTGTTTCTGTATTAAAAGACGGCAAAAAGGTATTAATTGCGGGTAATGGCGGCAGCGCCGCCGATGCACAACATATAGCGGCCGAACTAAGCGGCAGGTTTGTGAAAGAACGTAAAGCATTGCCGGGCATAGCCTTAACGGTAGATACATCGGCACTTACGGCTATAGCAAATGATTATGGCTATAACCATGTATTCTCCCGCCAGGTAGAAGCGCTGGCACAACCCGGCGACCTGTTTATTGGGATCTCAACCAGTGGTAACAGCCAGGGGATATTAAACGCATTTGAAACAGCTGGTAAAATTGGTTGCAAAACACTGGGTTTATCCGGCCGCGATGGTGGTAAAATGAATGGTTTGTGCGATCTGAACATCATCGTACCATCTGATGTTACCGCGCGGATCCAGGAAATGCATATCCTTATAGGGCATATACTTTGCAAGGCGGTGGATGATGCCTATTGATTTGAAAATGGCTCCCCTCTTGAGAGGGGGAGCGCCGGATAGTGTGGCTGCAGGGGTGTGTTATACGAGTGAAAGGACACACCCCTCCACCCCTCTCAAGAGGGGAATCGCACGGGTCTTGAGCTTTCTAAATATTCTGAATATCATGGGCCTTTTCACTAACAAGCCACTAATGATAATATTTTTCTAATTTTATCCTATGCGCCACGATCTCGAGAAAACGCTTCTTAGTAAAATAGCTACCCTGCCACAGCTAACCGCCAGCATTGCTGCCTGGAAAACTGAAGGCAAAAAAGTGGTATTTACCAATGGCGTGTTCGATCTGTTGCATCTTGGCCACATTACTTATCTCGCTAAAGCTGCCGAACTGGGCGATAAGCTTATTATCGGCTTAAATGCCGATGCATCGGTAAAGCGGTTAAAGGGTGAAGGCCGCCCGGTGAATGATCAAAACAACCGTGCCGCTTTACTGGCCGCGTTGTTTTTTGTGGATGCTGTGATACTATTTGAGGAAGATACCCCGCGCGAACTAATTACCCAATTAATGCCCGATGTACTGGTTAAAGGCGCCGATTATACGGTAGAAAATATCGCGGGCGCTAAAGAAGTACTGGCAAATGGCGGCGAGGTAAAAACCATTACCTTGGTTGAGGGCTACTCCTCCACATCTATTATCAATAAAATTAAGGCACAAAATGAGGTAAAAGCGGAAAGGTAAAGGTTTTAAAAATCACTAATTCAATAATTCACTAACTCACTAATTATCCCCCGGATGAAAATACTGGTAATCCGCTTTAGCTCGATGGGCGATATTATTTACACTACCCCCATTGTGCGCTGCCTAAAAAAGCAGCTTCCGGATGCCGAGGTGCACTTTCTTACAAAATCTGCCTTCAAGTATATTTACGATAATAACCCTTATGTTGATAAGCTGTTACTGCTAAAACCTACGCTTGCCGAAACCATCGCGGATATAAAAGCGGAAGGATATGATTACATTATTGATCTGCATAATAACCTGCGCACTGCTATTATTAAACTGCGCACGGGCATAAAATCATCCACCTATAAAAAACAAACTATACGCAAATGGCTCAGCCTAAAGTTTAATTTAAAGCTTGTGCCACCGGTGCATTTGGTAGACCGTTACCTTAAGGCTGTGGCTTTTTTAGGGGTAACAAATGACGGTCAGCCTATTGATTATTATATCAAAAAGGATTATCAGCTTTCTGCCCTGCTCCCCCCATCGCACCAAAACTATGTGGCCTTTGTTATTGGCGCCACGCATTTTACCAAGCGGATGCCTAATGAAAAGATCATGAGTATATGCAGGCAGCTTAATTTGCCGGTAGTATTATTGGGGGGGAACGATGTTAAAGCAAATGGTGATGAAATAGCGGCGGCTATAGGCAATAATGTTTACAATGCCTGCGGTGTAACCACGCTTGATGAATCTGTTTTCCTGGTATCTAAAGCGCAAAGTATCATTGGTTTTGATACCGGGCTTACCCACATTGCCGAAGCTTTTAATAAACCCATCGTTTCGATATGGGGTGGCACTGTGCCCGAGTTATTAGGTGTGCAACCTTATATGGTAAAAGATGTTATAGTTGCGGGTATTGATCTGAGCTGCCGCCCATGTTCCAAATTCGGGTTAGAGAAGTGCCCGCTTGGGCATTTTAAGTGCATGTATGATATCCCCGAAGGCAATATCCTATCATTTATAAATATTAAGCAGAAGGAAAGATAATTTCATTAAAATGTTTATTTTAGTGCAAACAATAAATCTTATTACATGAAAAAATTATTACTTATCCTTTGCTGCAGCTTTGCGGCGTCTGCAGCTTTTGCACAAATACCAAGCTTCGGTATCAGGGGTGGCGTAAACTTTGCTAAACTTTCAGCCTCAAGCGGTAATTTAACCGCCTCAACAAATTCAACTACAACATTTGCTGCAGGCTTATTTGCCGACTTTAAATTCGGCAATGTGTCTTTACAACCGGCTTTGAATTACACCGGTAAAGGTGGTGAGGGTGATGACGGCGAAGGCGGCCTGGTTAAAATTAAAACTTACTATGTACAAGTTCCTGTAAACGTGGTTTATCATATACCTGCGGTATTTGGTCATGTTTATTTAGGTGCGGGCCCATATGTAGGTGTTGGCGTATCCGGAAAAACTAAAGCTGTAAGCGGCGGTTCGTCTGTTAGCGAAGATATTACTTTTGGCGATGGTGAAAATGATATCAAAAGAACCGATTTTGGTTTGGATGGTATTGCCGGTCTTGAATTTAACAACGGTTTCATTCTTGGTGTTAACTACGACCTTGGATTGTCTAATATAACCAACACAAGCTCAATCTCAACAAAAAACCGCGTATTCGGTATTTCTGTAGGTTACAAATTCTAAGAAAAATTAATATCTAAAAAAAACGGGGCAATATGCCCCGCTTTTTTTATTTTAGAGTAAATGAAAAAGTTATTGCTGATACGCCACGCCAAAGCAACCCACGAAAGCGGATATGCAGATTTTAAGCGCCCGTTAACTGATAAAGGCTTTGAACAGGCCGAATTAATGGCCACGCGCTTACAGGTAAAAAGCTTACAACCACAAATATTAGTGGCAAGCCCCGCCCTGCGTACCTTATCTACAGCAAATGTTTTTAGCCAGATATTAGGCTTAAAACAGGCAATTACCCATAAAGAAATTTACGATGCCAGTGAAAGCGCACTGCTAAAAGTGATCTATGAACTACCGGATAATAAAGATTTTATAGCCCTTGTTGGCCATAACCCGGGCATAAGCCAAGTACTTTATTACTTAAGCGGGGCTATAAAGGATGTACCTCCATGTGCTATAGCCTTAATTGAATTTGATGCGGATAGCTGGGCCGAATTGCACGAGGGAGCAGGCAAACTTATCCATTACGACACCCCAAAAAGTTAATTTATCCGGTAAGTTTTACCCGGTAACGAACGGATAAAACCCTGCAATTCCATATCCAGCAAGGTCATAGTTAACTGGCTCATGGGCATATTTGCTTTTATTGATAGCTCATCAATTGCCAACGGTGCCTTATGCTGCTGGATAATTTCATAAACTGCACGCTCAATTGCCGATAGATCTATCGGTAGTAATAATTGTTCAGGAGTCCCTTTCATCTCGGTATTTTTCTCCCAACCCAGGCTATAAGCCAGGTCGGCAACACAGGTAAGCAGGGCGGCCTTATTATTGCGGATCAGGAAGTTACATCCTTCAGAATACTCATCACCCAACCTGCCCGGGAATGCGAAAACATCCCGGTTATAGCTATTGGCTATCTCGGCGGTTATTAATGCACCGCCTTTAAGCCCCGCTTCTATCACAACGGTTGCGTCGGCCATACCGGCTACAATACGGTTACGCTGCGGAAAGTTTTCCCTATCGGGTATTGTACCAGAGGGATATTCGCTAAGCAGGCCACCATTCTCCAGCATCTTTTCGGCAGTAGCGCGGTTTTGGTGAGGGTAAAGCTTGTCAAGGCCATGCCCCAATACGCCCACTGTTGGCACCCCTACTTTTAAGCACTCCTTATGTGCGGCAACATCAATACCCAGGGCCAGTCCGCTTACTATCAAAACATTGTATTCACGCAGTTCTTCAACCAGTTGTTTGCAAAGCTGCCTGCCGTAATCGGTAGCGTTACGGGTACCAACTATACTTACACAACGGTGCGGGTTAAGGTTGGCATTGCCTTTACTATATAGTAATACCGGCGAATCGTGACAGTTTTTTAACCTGCGCGGGTACCTTTCGTCGGTATAAAATAATACGTCGATATTATTATTCTCGATAAACTTTAATTCCAGCTCTGCCTTACGCAAAGCATCATCGAAATTTATCTGGCTAATTATTTTTTCACCAATACCAGGGATCCTTAAGAATTTGCCCTTGGGTGTTTTAAATACCTCTTCGGCACTGCCTATATGTGCAACAAGGCTTTTGGCATATGTGCAGCCAATACTTTTAATATATGTTAAGGCAACCTGATGTAGTAATGACATAGTTTTTCTCGAGGTATCTAAAGTATAAAAAATCCTAAAATATTTAGCATTTATAGGTGAAATATATTCGATGAAAATAATTCTTACAAAAACTACAAAAATAGTTTGCAAACTATAAAAATAGTTCTACCTTTATTAAACTATAAAAATAGTTTGCTATGAAACTAAAAGAACTCACCAAAGCCGAAGAACAGATAATGCAGATATTGTGGCAGTTAAAAGAAGGTATAGTGAAGGATATTTTAGAGAAGATACCCGAGCCGAAGCCTGCCTACAACACCGTATCAACCGTAGTAAGGGTACTGGAAGGCAAAGGGTTTATCGACCATAAAGCCTACGGAAACTCGCACGTTTACTTCCCACTTATTAGCGAAGACGACTATAAGAAGTTTACGTTTGATAAGCTGATGAGCAACTACTTTGATAACTCTTACAAAAGCCTGGTATCCTTCATCGCTGATGAAAAAGACCTTGGACTGAAAGAATTGGATGAACTAACTGAGCTAATTAACAAACTTAAATCTCAAAAAAGATGAGCTGGCTGCATTACCTGATCGAGGCAAATATTTACCTGGGTGTATTTTATTTGTGCTATTGCTTGTTCTTAAACCGCGATACCCACTA
>NZ_JAQBOI010000268.1 GCF_028288105.1 Mucilaginibacter sp.
TACCCTCCAAGGCACAGGATTGGCTTTTTGAAGATATAGTACACCTGGATACCATGCGCCGCAAGGAGTACGATTACTACATTAAGTTATTGATGTATTTCCTTGATCCTGATAAAATAAAGGGAAAACTAAATGCTATAGACAGCGGCGAAGGCGACCGCGACTTTTTTAAACCCGATAACGCGGATTTTCATAATTCGACAAAGGTTATTGAGATCCAAACCCTGCTGAGCGATATATTGCAGCAAACCGATGTACGCAAGAAACTGGTAGCTGCTGTTTGCGCTATAGAAAGCTGTAACTATCGCCAGCAACTGCAATTGATAGATACCGACCCGGTTGAACTGGCCAAGATTTTCATTTCCGGCTCGCTGGGTGATGACAACATGATCTTCGCGCCTATCCCTAACCTGATATTCTCGCGCGATTTGGGGATTGCCATCAATAACCACATCCTTCTGAACAACCCTGCTAAAAAAGCGCGTGCCCGGGAAACCTTGCTGATGCGTTATATCTTTTTTAACCACCCGTTGTTTGAAGCATACCGTAATAACATCATCGAGATATCGGAAAACAAACAGCACTTTTTACGCCCCGGCGAAGCCAATGAAGAGAAAACCACCATTGAGGGCGGCGACGTAATGATGGTTAGTCCGCAGCATTTAATTATTGGCTGCAGCGAACGCACCTCTATCAGTGGCGCAAACGAGGCAATTAAGCTATTATTGGAGAATGATGTGGTAAACAAGATCACCATTGTTAAAATACCGCATAAGCGCGATTATATGCACATTGATACTGTTTTTACGCAGGTAAAACGCAATGTATGGGTGCTGCTGCGATCGTTAACCATTGCCGAGACAGAGCAATCGCAGCGCGAACCTATTGCCTGGTTCGCCGATAAAAAGAATAAGGATAAGCCCGAAATTGTACAGTTCAGGAAGGATAAGAAACCCAAAACCTTTGCCACGCTGGAAGACCTGCTGGATAACATTAGCCAGAAAGATTTGGAAAGCACCGAGCCTACCAAATTCATTTATTCCGGCAATGATGAGTTCCCGTTTGATGCCCGCGAGCAATGGACAGATAGCTGCAACCTGCTGGCACTAAAAGATGGCGTAGTATTGGGATACGATCGTAACGATAAAACGGTAGAGGCCTTTAAGCAAAGCGGTTTTAATGTTATTCACGTAACCGACCTGCTGCCCAAGTTTGAAGCTGGCGAGCTTGACCCGCAAAGCATGAAGGATACGCTGATATTAATGCCAAGCGCTGAACTATCACGCGCCCGCGGCGGTTTCCATTGTATGAGTATGCCCCTGATGCGGGATAGTGTTATTTAAACATAAAACAAAAATAATTTTATGTTTTACATAAAATTATTTTTGTTTTATCAATTTAGTCTGTATATTTGTATCAACAAATAATTACAGACATGAAAACTACATCCTGGCTTTTAAAAGTTATCCGCGTTTTACTTATCATTATATGGTATCTAAATATGATAATTATAGTTGTCGCCTTTATAGGCATAACTTTAAAGTTATTCACAAGCGATGGCATAAAATTTAGCACACAAGTAAAATATCCGGCGCCCGAATCGACGATTGTAAAATTGGCGCCATTAACGAGCGGCGCAAAAAACATCACTATAAAATATGATCAAGGTTTATTGGATATGAACCTTAAAAAAACTGCCGGAAATATAGCCCTCGCCTATTTCTTTTTTATATCGATAGAAGCATTGATTATGATTATAATTTACCAGTTACGTAAATTTTTTAATACGCTTATGCACAATATGCCTTTTCAAAACGATAACATTCGCCGGTTAAAGGTTATCGCTTTATGCTTTGCGCTGATTAACTTATTAAACATTTTGGTGGGTATAAGCAGCATAATCATATTAGGGCAGCAGGTAAATGGGCTTAACGCGTGGAATATAATATGGACGGAAAATTTTACCGGCTTTATATTAGGCGCTGTTATTTATGTAATGGCCGATGTGTTTAAATATGGTTTTACACTTCAAAAAGAGAACGGAGAGTTTGTATAATGGCTATAATAGTAAACCTTGATGTGGAAATGGCCAAAAACAAGATGTCGCTAAAAGAGCTTGCCGAGCGCCTGGACATCAGCATGACCAACCTTTCCCTGCTCAAAACCGGCAAAGTAAAGGGTGTACGTTTTGATACCCTCGAAGCTATTTGCCGTGAACTAAACTGTAAGCCCGGCGATATATTGGATTATAAAGCAGATTGATTAATTTGCAATCACCAACGAACTAAACGAGCAAATGGTTCATAGATGATAGTTCATAGTATTATCTCTACGAACCAAAATTACCATGATCTATGAACCATTAACTATGAACTCAATACAGCAGTCTACCTCTAATATATTAATGATACGCCCTGTGGCGTTTGGCTTTAACATGCAAACGGCAGAAAGCAATGCCTTCCAGAACCGGGACGACGACCAGCAGGCTGTGCAGCAAAAAGCGCAGCAGGAGTTTGATGGCTTTGTAAAGGTATTGCGCGATAATGGCGTAAATGTAACTGTGGTAAACGATACCGTTGAGCCGCATACCCCCGATTCCATCTTCCCGAACAACTGGGTATCTTTTCATGATAATGGCGATATCTTCCTCTACCCTATGCAGGCCGAGAACCGCCGACTGGAGCGCAGGGAGGACATCATACG
>NZ_JAQBOI010000284.1 GCF_028288105.1 Mucilaginibacter sp.
AGGCGCCTGCATTGGGGCGTTTTTAGTTTGGATAATGTATTACGATCATTTTAAACGTACTAATGATCCTGCTTCCATACTTGCTGTGTTTTGTACCGGTCCGGCAGTGCGCAATTACATATCAAACATAGCCAGCGAGGTGATAGGCGCTTTTGTATTATTGTTTACTATATTTTATATTACCGGTGCCGAGATAGCGCCGGCTAAAACACCTGTTGGTTTGGGCTCGGTAGGTGCTATACCCGTAACTTTTTTGGTATGGGTAATTGGTTTATCTCTCGGTGGTACCACCGGTTATGCGATCAACCCGGCGCGCGATCTGGGGCCGCGGTTTATACATATGCTGCTGCCTATAAAAGGAAAAGGCACCAGCGATTGGAGCTATGCCTGGATTCCGGTAATAGCTCCCTTAGTTGGCGCTTCGATAGCGGCAGTCCTATACCTCTCCATTTCATAATACTTGTATTATGATAGTGAAAACGGTAAATTTAATAAACAAGTAGCCTTAAAATTGACAGTGTCGTTTCTTAACTATAAAATATAAAAATATTTATCCGGATGAAATTGCTATTCTTTTGCCCCAGGTGGGGTTGTGAAAACACAAGCTGGGAAGACTTTCTTACGAAAGTAAAAGATAACGGGTATGATGGCATTGAGTATGGCATATCTAACGAAACCACCTCTGCCCAATTAGATGAAGTGTGGGAGAAGCTGGATAAACATCAGCTGCATGTAATTCCGCAGCACTACGGTACTTACGATGCTGATTTTAGTAAACATCTTAACAGATATTCGGCGTGGTTAGAGTTAGTTAAACCTTACCCGGCTATTAAAATTGACTCGCAAACAGGCAAAGACTTTTTTACTTTTGAACAAAATAAACAATTGATAGATGTAGCCGAAAGGCATACAATTGACTGTGGTATTAATGTTTATCACGAAACGCACCGCAATAAGTCTTTATTTGCCGCGCACATAACTAAACAATACCTCGAAAAGATCCCCTCTCTTCAAATAACATTAGATGTATCACACTGGATCAATGTAGCCGAATCATTTTTAGAAGATCAACAGGAAGCTTTGGATATTGCAATACAACGAACAGAGCATATTCATGCACGGGTTGGCTACCCCGAGGGCCCACAGGTGCCAGACCCACGTGCTCCCGAATGGGAGGATGCGGTAGCTCATCACCTTAAAATATGGGATAAGATCATCAAACGTAAAACAGCGGCCGACCCTGATTCAATAATAACTATTACATCTGAATTTGGCCCTTATCCCTACATGGTTCACCTGCCATTTAATCAAAGCCCTATTACAAATCAATGGGATGTTAATCTATACATGAAGGACCTGTTAAAAGAACGATATGAAAACAATAGGCATTAAAAGCTAAACCTTACAAGTAATCAAATAGATAAAAAAACGTTATTTTTTTGAACAGATACTTGTTGTATTTTAGAATTATTAAGTGAAAATTTGACTAACCAAATTATAAACTGCTATGTCTTACCAAAGTTTAACAGCCGCACAAAAGGCTCAATACGATAATGATGGATATTTAGTTATTCCAAATTTTCTTGCCCAGCCAGAAGTTGATCTGCTATATAATCTTGCCACCAAAGATGATATTTTGCGTAATAACGCATTTGATTTGAACGATCAGACTGGCAAGCGTACTAAGCTTACTTTATGGTTTACACCCGGTGATGATACTTTTAGCCTGTTAACACGCAGTGAAAGAATGATACGATCAGTACAATCTTTACTGGGCGATGGCGAGGTTTGCCATTTTCATTCAAAGTTAATGCAAAAAGAACCCAAGGTAGGCGGGGCGTGGGAGTGGCATCAAGACTACGGTTACTGGTATAAAAACGGATTTTTATATCCCGATGCATTGATAAGTGTGATGCTGGCACTTACAGCAGCCACTAAAGAGAACGGCTGTTTGCAAGTACTTAAAGAATCGCACAAAATGGGGAGGTTTGAACACCTGTTTGCCGGTGAACAGCAAGGGGCAGATATGCCTTTTGTGGAAGAAGCTTTAAAGTTTTGTGAAAAAGTGTACGTAGAATTAAAAGCAGGTGACGTGTTATTTTTCCACTCCAATTTATTGCACATGTCTGAAGCTAATCTATCAGATAAACCCCGCTGGTCGTTAATATCAGCCTATAACTTAAGTTATAATAAACCTTTCCGGGAAAAAAACACCTCCTGCATTACACCTGTAAACATGGTTCCCGATAACGCGATAATGGAATCTGCCCCAACGGGATTATCCGCCCAGTCGGATTTTTTGAATAAAGAAAACGAAATAACCTTAAAAGTAAAATAGATAACTCGCGTTGAATACCTGTTATAGATACCAATTTACACCTGCGAGCGCACGTTGGTAGTTAGCTTATATTGTTCGGGCGACATGCCCATGTATTTTTTAAATACACGTGAGAAATAATACGGGTCATCATACCCTAAATCCATAGCGATGGTTTTTATCTTGGCCTCGTTAGCGTAAAGAAATTGGCAGGCCTTCTGCATTTTAAGGTGGATAAAATAATCAATAGGGGGCATGCCAGTAGCCTTGCGGAACAGGCTGGAAAAGTGCGAGCTTGATAATTTATGCTGCCCCGCCATATCGTCAACAGTCATTTTCTTTTCAATATTGTTTTTCATGTTAAGGATAGTGGTCGTAATAATATCCGGCGACTCGTTTTGTTCGCTTACAACATGTTTATCCGGAAACAAAAAGGTGGCTATTAAATTATAAAGGCAAAAGCTGGCGTTACATAAATTCTCGGTACTGTAACCCATTTCTAAATTCTGATAAATGTTTTGCCATATATCAAGGGCTTTGTTATTAAAAGGGATCTGTACAGGGCCTTTTAAAGCGTTTAGGCTTAACGATGAGTTGAAGTTTGCTATATCATCGCCTGTAAAATGTACCCAGTAAATAGTCCACGGGTCTTCCTCATCGGCCCAATAGCGCATATACGCTTCGGTTGCTGGTAGTAAGAAAAATTGATTGGGCGTTACTTCAAACTTTTTCTTATCAATTATATAATACCCCTTTCCCTTGAGGCAATAAATAAGGATATTATCGTCACAACCTCTTCTTCGTTCTTTGTAATGATAAGATGCTTTTGGGAAATAGCCAATATGTGTAATGTAAATATTAAACAGCGCCGGGTATCTTTTTACGTATTCTTTCAATACCTTTTGCGGGATGCTTATCAGTTTTTCGCCGTCAAATCCATCTTTTCTTTTAAAAGAACTACCCATAGTTTTAATTACAATAATTAATAGAATATTCCATTAGGAGTGGCATTGCTGCCAATTGGTAGGCTAAAATTAGCCTTTAATTTAATATAACGGAAATGGTAGTTTACAAATTATTTCTGCGTGTGTTTCTATGCCGATAGAATTATCCATTAAAATAAATGAATTACCTATTAGATAGCTTTTCACTGCAAACTAAATTTGGTCACCGTATTTAACAAACCAATTGTAAGCGTTATTAAAAAAGCCTATGCTTTATTTCTGATCAAACCAATTAAATACGGTTACGAAAACAGATGAATATTGAGCAGTATATACTGTAGGGTTTAATACAGTATTGCATTGCTTGTAACAAACAATTATGTATACCAATATGCAATTATTAAAAAATAAGGTTGTTTTTTTAACCGGCGGTACCGAAGGTATAGGTTATGAATGTGCCAAAACATACCATGAAGCCGGGGCGAAGGTCAGCATCATTACGCATAAAGAAAGCAGCCTGCAGCAATGCCGTACGCAATTCTTTAATGATAATGTCCACTATATCCTGGCCGATGTTTCTAATCCGGCAGACGTACAAAGGGCCATTGAGGAAACGATCGGCCATTTTGGTAAGATAGATATCATCCATAACAACGCCGGGGTTTCAAGCCCGTCAAAAACAGTATGTGATACTACGGACGAAGAGTGGGATAAGGTGTTTAATGTAAACGTTAAAGGCATTTATCATACCACAAAATTTGGTATAGAAGCTCTGAAACAAAGCAAGGGTACTATATTGAACACAGGTAGCCTGGTAGGTAATATAGGGCAGGAGTTACATGCGGCGTACACAGCTACGAAAGGCGCTGTAAATACGCTTACCAAATCAATGGCGCTTGATTATGCACCATTTGGGATCCGCGTAAATGCGGTGGCACCTGCAGGAGTATGGACACCCATGTTAAGACGGTGGAGTAATCAGCAGCCTAATGTTGCACACATTGAAAATTATTTAGACGAGATACACCCTTTAG
>NZ_JAQBOI010000299.1 GCF_028288105.1 Mucilaginibacter sp.
CGTTCCACACACAGTGGGCGCCACAAGACTAAATCCGATACACATCATAAATTATTATCATGAGTAGTAGCAGCACAACATCAGAACCAACCATATTCATCATATTTGGCGGTACCGGGGATCTAAACTCCCGGAAAATTGCACCGGCCCTCTATAATCTTTTTTTAGATGGTTGGATGCCTAAGCAGTTCTCTATCATCGGCACCGGGCGTACCCAGCTTACCGATGAGGAGTTTAGGACTAATTTACATAACGACGTAGACCAGTTTTCGCGCAGTGGCAAAACTGAGGATAAAAAATGGGCCGAGTTTTCGGCTAATATCCATTACCAGGTATCGGATGCAAACGATTTTGAAACGTATAAAGAGTTTGGTAAACGTATTGATAAGCATAATGCCGAATGGAAAACTACAGCCAACGTATTGTTTTACCTGGCGGTAGCACCAAACTTCTTCCCTATAATTGCATCTAACATATCAAAAGCCAAACTGGCCGAGGACAAGCAAAAGGTAAGGATCATCATCGAAAAACCTTTTGGCCACGATCTGGAAACAGCTAAAGAGCTAAACGAATTGTTAAAGGGCATCTTTGACGAGTGCCAGATCTATCGTATCGATCATTACCTGGGTAAAGAAACCGTTCAGAATATTATGGCTTTCCGCTTTGCTAACTCCATTATGGAGCCCCTGTGGAACCGTAACTATATAGAGCACGTACAGATCTCGGTTACCGAGCAGTTGGGTGTAGAAGACCGTGGCGATTACTATGATGGCTCGGGCGCTATGCGCGATATGATCCAGAACCACCTGCTGCAATTGCTTTGCCACGTAGCCATGGAGCCACCTGTTAGCTTTAATGCCGATGAAGTACGCGACCGTAAGGTTGATGTATTAAAGGCCATGCGCAAGTTTACTCCGGAAGATGTACGTAATTCGGCCGTTAGGGGCCAATACGGCAGCGGATGGATGAAGGGTAAAGAAGTTCCCGGATATCGCGACGAGCCAAAGGTTAACCCGCAATCGAATACAGAAACATTTGCAGCCATCAAATTTTTTATTGATAACTGGCGCTGGCAGGGTGTTCCGTTTTACCTGCGTACGGGTAAGCGTATGCACCAGTCGTCATCTGTTATTACCATCCAGTTTAAAGATGTACCGCATTTGATATTCCCTACCGAAGCCGCCGAAAGCTGGCAGCAAAACAGGTTGATCATCAGCATTCAGCCCGAAATGAGCATCCGTTTACAGGTGCAGGCCAAACGCCCAGGTATTGATATGGTATTAAACGCAGTGGATATGGTGTTCGATTATAAAGGTACTTATACCAACCAGGCGCCCGAAGCTTATGAAACGCTGATACTGGATACCATGCTGGGCGACCAAACCCTGTTTATGCGTGGCGACCAGGTAGAAGCCGCATGGGAGCTGGTAATGCCGATACTAAGCACATGGCAAAATAAAAAGAGCCTGAATTTCCCTAATTATTCTGCCGACTCATGGGGGCCGGAAGCTGCCGAGGCTTTGATTGCCCGCGACGGATTTAACTGGTTCACCATACCGGTAAATAATAAAAAGTAAGATGGCCGTAAAACTGAACATATATAAAACGGATACCGAAGTACTGGCCTCATTGGCCAAATACTTTGCCGACTTAGCTAAAAAGGCAATTGAGGTTAACGACCGCTTTACTGTGGCGCTAAGCGGCGGCAGCTCGCCCAAGAAATTGCATGAGCTGCTGGTAAGCGAGTACCGCGATACCATTGACTGGGATAAGGTTTACTTTTTCTTTGGCGATGAACGCGACGTGCCTTTGACCGATTCGCAAAGCAATTACCTGATGGCCAAACAGACTTTGTTTGACCCGTTAGAAATTGACCCTTCGCATGTTTTCGCGGTACAAACTAATTTGGGTGCCGAGGAAGCCGCTAAAGCGTATACACTCAATCTTATTAACTTTTTCGACGGGCACAACGCTTGTTTTGACCTGGTGATTTTAGGCCTCGGCGATAACTCGCACACCGCATCGCTGTTCCCGCATACATCTGTGTTAACTGACGAAAGCGCGTCTATCCAGGCTTTGTATATCGACGAAGTAAAAATGAACCGCATCACCTTTACCGCCCCCCTTATTAACAACGCGCATCATATAGCGTTTTTAGTATATGGAGCAGGTAAAGCAGAAGCTGTAAAGCATATTCTTGAGGACAAGAAAAACATTCAGGAGTATCCTGCCCAACTCATAAAAGGCAACGATCTGCAATGGTTTTTAGATGAACCCGCAGCCAGTAAACTGGAAAAGAAATAAAACAGAAAAGCCTCCAAATCGGAGGCTTTTCTGTTTAGGTTTCCCTCTTGAAAAGGCCAGGTGTGTTAGCCAGGTGTTCACGTTCACGCGCCAGGCAGACCGTGAACATGGTTAATATTTTAATAATCAGCGAATTAAATAAACACCTACTGACAATACTGTGTCACCAAAGGTTTGAGTAAAATTTATATTGCCGGGTTGTTAACAGGAAAAGTTGTTAGAGGAGTAGTCGTAGCGACTCTCTTGAGAGGGGTTAGGGGTGTGTTAGAGAATATGCTGCCGCCAAACCCTTTCCCCGCCCTGTCATTTCGAACGAGATACGAGGAGAAACTATCTCTTGAGCGTAGCGAAAAATCTGTTTGATATGCAACGTATGCTGCATGCACGGTTTCCACCTGTCATATCAACAAGATTTCTCTCTATCGTTCGAAATGACATTGGGCTTTTGATGTAATAATTAATTTGTCATGCTGAACGTATGTGAAGCATCTATTCGCCGCTATGCAAATCAGACAAGCACAGTTCGTTAATAGATCCTTCGCTATCACTCAGGATGACAAGGGCTTTACTCCTCATCATCCCCTTCAGCAACTTCTAACAAACCTTCCGGTTGTTTAAAATTGCTTTTTACGAAGTGGCACCAGTCGCATTCTTTTTTGCCGCAGCCGGTGCTGAAATCGTGGGCCATTATTTTTTGGTAAACGGTGGTTATCTGTTTAGTTACATCCTCAATATCCTGCGGACTTATCACAATTTTCTCTTTGTAATACTCACCCTCTTTAACCGGCTCCACAAAATCGAAAATGGTGTTTACCACTTCCCAATCGTTGGTGCGGTCGTTATCAATTAAGATCTTGTAAAACACCGCTTGGCGCCAGTAATCGCCGCCGTTGGGCTGCTCATTGGTTGGGTGTTGCAGTTTATCCTTCGCGTTGCGCACACGGCCGGTTTTGTAGTCTACAACGGTTACATTTTTGCCGTCAAACTCAATCTTATCAAGGTTCCCTTTAATGGGTACGCCTGCTACCTCAATGTTTTTAATGCTGCGCTCGGTTTGGGCTACTTTATTCCAGGTGGGCACATTTTGCTCGTAGTAAGGCGGCAAGATCTTGTCGCCATAATCCACCCGTAACTTAAAGTCGGTTTTGGTGAACGAATCACGGTTGCGGTACATGTACCAGCGAAACTCTTTCACAAATTCTTCGGTAGATATAAACTCATTATCGTTCTCTTTTAACCTGCGGTAAGCTTTATTTAAAGCCCAGTGCACCGCCTGCCCAAACGTAGCCGACGGGCTTTTGCCCGAAGGTACCTTTATTAAACATTGGAAATAAAACCGCAACGGGCAATCCAGGTAGTTATTTAAGTGCGTTACAGATAGTGTATAATTTTGCAGCAGCTGGTTGATGTAGTTCCTGTCCAACAGTTCAACTACGGGCTTATCGGCCTCGCTGAATTGGGTAGCAAAAAAGCCCAACATATCATCGCTGCTCACATGCGGATAGGTAACCTGCAGATGTGTATCGGCCAATATCTCACCAATAAACTGGGATGGTTCCTGGTCCTTGCCGTTCTTATCCTTACCCGCATAGGAGATATTAAGGCATTGTTTTGAACGGGTAAGCGCCACGTAAAACAGCCTTCGTGCTTCTTCTTTCTGGGCGATATCATCAGATGCCGCCCTTGTCAGCGTATCCGGGTAACTAAATCCACTGTTACGGCCTTTGCTGTCCCATGTTTTTTTATCGCAGCCTATGAAAAACACATGCTCAAACTCCAGTCCTTTTGAACCATGGGCGGTTAAAAAGTTGATGCCGTTATCAGAGAAAATAACCTTATTCAGATCAAGCCTTATGTTGTTCTTGCGCATCAGGTCGATGGTGGCGATCAGATCGGCCAGTTTAATCTCGGGGTTCTTCCGGCTTTCGTCCTTCAGGAAGTCGAAAAAGCTGGTGAGGATCTGCATGTGCACACCTTTATCCGGCTGTTTCATAATGTATTTTAGGATGCCCATTTTAGCGATCACATCCTGGAAGAACTGCTGCAACGTAACACTTACGGCCGATTTTAACAGCTCATCAATATCATTGATCAGGAATTTCATTTCCTGCGTAGGCTGCTTACTGAACAGATCGGCTTGTGCCACTACGCGCATCTCATGGATATAGCGGCGTAGCGAGGTCTTGGGCGCGTTATTACTTGCCGTGCCATAATTCTCCTTAGAAACAGCGATGCTTGCCTTAGCGACCTCTATAGGCGGAATAGTGAACAGGTCATAGTGCAGTATCTCGAACAGCAACTCGTCACCACTATACGGCGAATCCAGTTCCATGGCCAGGTAACGCAGTATGTTAACGATCTTCTCACCGAAGGGAATGGTAAGCACATCAATTTTGCGTTTGGTATTCACCGCTATTTGCTGCGTTTCCAAATAATGCAGCAACTCTTCTACCTGGCTATGGTTACGGTATATCACTGCAATTTCGCCCGGTGGGGTGCCTTTGGTTACCAATTGTTTTATCTGCAGGGCAACATCAACCAGTTCCTGGCTTGGGTTCTCGTATTCCTTTATTACCGGCTCAACAATATCTGTAATAAAACGCGGGTGAGATGATTTCAGGTTTTTATCAAGATTAAGCTGCGCGGTTAAACGCTCGCGGTTATTGTTGATCAGCGCCCTTGAAATATCCAGGATATGCTGATTGGAGCGATAATTATGTTTGAGTACAACTGTTTGCAGGGTTTCTACGTAATCGCCGGCAAAATCAAGAATGTTCTTCATGTTTGCCCCCTGAAACTTAAATATCGACTGGTCGTCATCGCCCACCACAAATACGTTTGGCGTTTCCCAATAGTTCAATAAAAATCGTAACAGCTGGTTTTGTGAACCGCTGGTATCCTGAAACTCATCTACCAGAATGTATTGGTAACGCTCCTGGTAACGGCGCAAGATCTCGTCATTCTCCCGGAAGGCTTTCAACACCCACAGAATCATGTCGTCATAATCGTACCAGTTTTTGTCGCGCATTTTGGCCGCGTAATTCTTGTACTCGCCAACGGCAGCCAGCATTTTGCTCATGGCTTCCTGAACTTTATCAATATCTTTTTGCTTGGGGTCGCCTATGCTAATGCCCGCTTTGGGGTTCGCCCTTTTATAAATAAACTCTTCACGGTTCGGCAGATCGTCTAAATATTCTTTAACGGCTTCTACTATCAGCTCTTCGGTCCAGTTCTCGGTTTTCATGGTCGAGAACAGCTTTTTCAGTCGCGGAGCATCGTAGTATTTATCGCCGGTAAAACGCTTTAACGGATGGTCGTTCCCAAAATCATCTATCAGTTCCTGAAACAGCATAGCCGATTCCAAGTCAGATAATGCCTCCAGGTTCAGCTTACCAAAATATTCCAGGTTTTCCTGGATGATCTCGTTACAAAACGCGTGGAAGGTATAAATGTTAATGCGGTAAGCATCCGGCCCAATAAACTCGAACAGGCGCTTGCGCATGGCAACAGCGCCGGCATCGGTATAGGTTAAACAAAGTATCTCGCTTGGCAGGGCATCGGTATCGGTTAATATTTTACCTATGCGCGCGGCCAGGATCTGCGTTTTACCCGTACCCGGGCCGGCCACAACCAGCACAGGGCCGTCCATTTGGTTAACCGCGGCTAATTGCTCGGGGTTTAAACCCGCCAGCGCTTCCTGAAACTTGATGTTATATTTATTGAGTGGAGATTGCATAATTGTAAGTGTAAAATTACTAAAAATTGTAGTGTTAATACTGCCAAAAAACACGACGTAAACATTTGCTTTTACAATTGCTACTCTTACTTTTATAAGCATTAACCTTATTACCTTTTAAAATGGAAACACCGTACATAGGCCGCGCAATAGTTACAGAGCATTTCGACAAAATGGAGATTATCATCCCCGGCAAAAAGAATTATTTTGTGCTTGTGTTTTTTTCGGTGTGGATATTTGGTTGGTTTTTTGGCGAAACAACGGCTGCTACGTCAATAGGCAATGACTCCGGACCCGATCTGTTTTTAATGGTTTGGCTGACCGCTTGGACCTTAGGAGGAATATTTGCGCTTAGCACAATTCTTTTTATGCTGCTGGGCAAAGAGGTAATAGAAGCAGGGCAGGGCGTTATTTCTATCCGCAACCAAGCTTTATTCTTTTTATCGCCCAAGGTTTACGACCTAAACGAGGCTAAACATATTCGGGCGGCCGAAGAGTTTTCGATGTATCACAGCTTTCAGTTTGGCCGCAGGCAAAACGGGTTAGGTAGCACGTTCAACTCCGGAACAATTAAGTTTGATTACGGCCTTAAAACTGTAAAATTTGGCAACGACCTTGATGAAGCCGAAGCCCGATATATTATTGAACGGCTGAAGACTAAGAAGATACTGATCGATAAAAATTTTTAAACAAAAATAGCGATGGGTATAAATCCCATCGCTATTGTATATAAAGCTATATCTTCTTACTTCTGCCTAAACCAAACCTGTATTGGTGCGCCCGAAAACTCGAAATGCTCACGCAGCTGGTTTTCAATAAAGCGGTAGTATGGTTCTTTTACATACTGCGGCAGGTTACAGAAAAACGCGAACATGGGCGATGTACCTGCTATCTGCGTAATATATTTTATTTTAACATACTTGCCTTTCAGTGATGGCGGCGGATATTTCTCAATGATCGGCAGCATTACCTCATTTAATTTTGAGGTTGGTATTTTGCGGGCCCTGTTGGCATAAACCTGGTTGGCTACGTCAATAACCTTTAACACACGTTGTTTCTCGGTAACGGATGTAAACACAACCGGCACATCGGTGAACGGGGCTATTTTCTGGCGGATCTGTTCTTCAAATACCTTTACGGTTTTGTTGTTCTTTTCTATCAGGTCCCATTTGTTCACTACAATAACGATACCCTTCTTGTTCTTTTCGGCCAGGTGGAAAAGGTTCACATCCTGCGCCTCAAGCCCTTCAACGGCATCAATCATAATGATAACCACATCGGCTTCTTCTAAAGCTTTGATGGTACGCATAACCGAGTAAAATTCGATATTCTCTTTTACCTTGGTTTTTTTACGCATCCCGGCGGTATCTATCAGCATAAAATCATGACCGTACTGGTTATAATGGATATGGATAGAATCGCGTGTGGTACCTGCAATAGGGGTAACAATGTTACGTTCCTCGCCAATAAGGGCGTTGATGATAGATGATTTACCTACGTTAGGGCGTCCAATGATGGCATATTTAGGGCGTTCGTTCTCTTCAAACGGAACATCCTCAAAATGCTTAACAACGTCGTCCAACAACTCGCCTGTACCAGAACCCGTCATTGATGATATGGTATAGATCTCGCCTAAGCCTAAACTATAAAACTCGGTAGCATCGGCCAGGTTGGCGTTGTTATCCAGTTTGTTTACTACAACAAATACAGGTTTTTTACCTTTACGCAATAGGTTAGCAATTTCATCATCCAAATCGGTGATACCGGTGGTAACATCAACCATAAATAAAATTACGGTTGCCTCTTCAATAGCGATAATTACCTGCTCGCGGATGGCTACCTCGAAAAGTTCTTCGGAGTTGGCTACATAACCGCCGGTATCAATAACCGTGAATTTTTTATCTATCCATTCGGATGTACCGTAATGTCTGTCGCGGGTTACGCCGCTAAAATCGTCAACAATAGCTTTACGGCTTTCGGTTAAACGGTTGTATAAAGTGGATTTCCCAACGTTGGGCCTGCCTACTATAGCTACTATATTGCTCATTTCAATTTTAGATTGCAGATTTTAGATTTACGATTTAACCGCATCCAAAATCCATATGCTAATTTACAAATCCGATCAGCATAAATCTAAAATCGTAATTCGTAAATCGTAATTATTTATTATTCGTACCCGAATTTTTTCAGGTAATTTTTTTTGCTGCGCCAGTCGGGGATAACCTTAACAAACATCTCCAGGAATATTTTCTTCTGGAAAAAATCTTCCATATCCCTGCGGGCATAAGTGCCTACTATTTTCAGCATTTCCCCTTTGGTGCCTATGATGATATTTTTTTGCGAATCGCGCTCAACAATAATTTCCGCACTGATGCGGTGTAATTTTTCTCCCTCAACAAAAGCGGTTACAATAACCTCAGTACTGTATGGGATCTCTTTTTTGTATTGTTTAAAGATCTGCGCACGTATCATTTCTGACGCGAAAAAACGGTCGTTCCTGTCTGTCAGGGCATCCTTCTCGTAATAAGCGGGGTGCTCCGGCAGGCCATCTAATACAAAATCCATTACGGCTTTTATATTATGATCTAACAGGGCAGATATGGCGTAGATTGCTTTAGGGTTCAGCTTTTCCTGCCAGTATTCCACTTTCTCCTTTACCTCTTCTTCGGTAGATAGGTCTATCTTGTTTATTAAAACAACCAGCGGGGCTGTAGAGCCTTCCAGTTTTTTAATAACATCCTGCTCGTTAAATTCCTCGTGGATATCAGTAACCAGCAAAATCAGGTCGGCATCTACAATAGAGCCATCTACCTGATGCATCATACTTTCGTGTAATGCGTAGTGTGGTTTAATGATGCCGGGAGTATCCGAAAATACTATTTGATAGTCATCAGTATTAACAATCCCCAGTATACGGTGGCGGGTGGTTTGCGCCTTTGGGGTGATGATAGACATTTTTTCGCCCACCAATGCGTTCATAAGGGTTGACTTACCCGCGTTGGGCTTACCAATTATACTTACAAAACCTGCCTTATGCGCCATAAAAAAATAATTAAAATATTATTTGGACTGCAAAGAAACGAATTATATCTTTGCAGTCCAATTAAAAGGAACAGCAAATTGCTTTTTTACAATTGGAACAAACATTTCGGAGTTATGCCCGTTATGTAATATACCAAAAGATAGTGCGGGATGGAGCAGTTGGTAGCTCGTCGGGCTCATAACCCGAAGGTCGTAGGTTCGAGTCCTGCTCCCGCTACCGAATCGGACAACTTGGAAAATTCCAAGTTTGTCCGATTTTTTTTTGCCTGTATCTTGCTATTTATCAGGTAGATGAGAGAGGCGGCTTCGTTGATTTTTCCGGTTCGATAAGTTGAACCATCAAAACACAGTTTTTCAGGGAATATCGAACCAATCAGATGCCTTTTTTGATTGACATTTACCTGATTGTATAACAAATCAAGCCTATACAGCGTATTTAGAGCCTTTTCGGCGAGGTCGTCTATGTCAATGGTTGCTTTTGTAGATCCAAGCAACTTTGACTCAAGACTGAGCAGTTTTTTTTCGGCTGTTGCTTTTAGGCTCTTATACTCAGCGCTTTCTATAGCCCCGTCTAAAAGCAAATTAAGGCCTTTGGCCAGGCGGTCATTCTCAGCATGAATCTGGTTTAATATCTCTCTCCTTCCTTCACAGTGTGAACCTGATTCGAGATTATAGACATCTCTAATCACTAAAGAATAAACTTCAGACATCCCCGGTTTGGGCAGGAATTTTTTAAGTTCTTTTACAAAAATATCATTCGCATTCATCGCATTGAACCGTGTACGGCACGCAGGGGTACAGTGGTAATAATAGAAATATTGATTCCGGCCCCTGGAGGCGCTGCCAGTTAAGTGTTTGCCACACTTATGGCAGATCAGATAATTCCTTAGCGGTAAATTATCCAATGACGTAATTTTTGCCACCTGAACTCTTTTTTTATCGTCCAGCACGTCCTGTACATTATAAAATAGTTTTTCGGTAATGATCGGTTCATGCTGACCTTGTACCAGATGCTTCTCCTCATCCCTATATTGGGGCACGACTATTTTACCGCAGTAAACAGGGTTTCTAAGTAACCTATAGAAGTTACTTTTACTGCAGTTAAGCCCTTTCAGATTAAGTTCTTTTCTTATTTGGTCAATAGCATATCTGCGCTGGGCAATTTGTTCAAATGCCCAGCGTACCAATCCGGCCTTGGGTTCTATTGGCACAATTGTTTTTATTCCCGCGTCCGTAGTCCTGTTCACATAGCCGTAGGGCCCCGTAGTCAAATACCGGCCTTCCTTTCTTGCCCTCCGCATGCCATAGAAAGTATTAAGGGACTACCATACTCCCTGCGCGGGCGTACCGCCCGCGCGACAAGGCCCTGGTGGAGGGTGCCGTAAAGATCATTTATACCAAGATCTACGCCCCTTTAAGCAAAGATATCTTCCATTCCTTAACAGAGCTCAATAAAGCCATCCGGGAGGCCCTGGAAGCCCACAATACCCAGCAGCTCAAAGGCCGCAACTACAGCAGGAGATTACAGTTTGAAGAGATCGAAAAGGAAACCCTCGCCCCGCTGCCTGTACTGCACTACCAGTTCAAAAAGCAGTTTCATGCCAGGGTGATCAAAAACGGGCATGTCAACCTTGGCCCGGACAAACACTATTACAGCGTACCCTACCGCTTTATAGGTAAAAGGGTCAAGCTGCTCTACTCGCGTAATACCGTCGAGATCTACTCCAACTATGAGCGCATAGCCCTGCACAAGCGCAATAAGAACCCTTACGGCTATACGACCGATAAAGACCATCTGGCCACTACACACCGCTTTGTCACCGACTGGACACCTGACAAGTTCCTGGACTGGGCAGCTTCCATCCATGAGGATGTGCGGCTATATATCCTGAAGATACTGGACAGGAAGCAACACCCCGAACAGGCCTACAAATCCTGCCTCGGTGTACTGGGCTTCGCCAAGAAAGCCGGTAATGAACGCCTGACCATGGCCTGCCAGCGGGCCCTGAACTATGGGGTTTATAATTATAAAATCATACAGACCATACTGGAAAACAAAATGGACAGCTACGAGGAAAGCATCTTCGCTAATGAACTGCCTATGCCCAGCCATGATAACATCCGGGGCGATTACAAATAACCGTTAAACAATATTATAAACCAATAAAACAAGATGAATACAAACACCTTAGACAAACTGCGGAAGATGAAGTTCTTCGGCATGTTCCATGCTTTCAAAAGCAGTGTGGAAACCGGTAAAACCAATGATTACACGGCAGATGAACTGCTGGCCGTCCTCGTAGATGCGGAGTGGGACGACCGCCAGAACAGGAGGATAGAGCGTACAATACTGGGCGCCAAATTCCGCTATAAGGCTTCGGTAGAAGAGGTCAACTACCACGCGGACCGGAGCATTGACCGTAACCAGATCAAGCGCCTGGCCGACTGTACCTTTATAGACCGCTTTGAGAATATTATCATCACAGGCAGTACAGGTATCGGTAAAAGCTATATTGCTTCCGCTATCGGTTACCAGGCCTGTATCCTCGGTTACCGGGTATTCTATGCCAGCACACCCAAGCTGTTCGCCAAACTCAAGATGGCCAAGGCAGATGGTTCCTATATCAAGGAAATGGCCAGGATGGAAAGACAACAGCTGTTAATACTGGATGATTTCGGTATCCAGCCCTTTGACGCGCAGAGCAGGGCCGCACTGATGGAGCTGATCGAGGACCGCCACGGCAAGACCTCCCTGATCATTACTTCACAGCTGCCGGTTAGCAAATGGTTTGAAATGATCGGTGAAAAAACGATCGCTGACGCTATACTGGACCGTATCGTTCATGATGCGCACCGTATCGAGCTGAAAGGGGAATCCATGAGGAAAAAACGGAGTGTTGAACCGGAATTCAGCCATCAATAAAAATAACTTTTAAATAACTACTTTTGACAACGCTTCTACAGCATTTGCTGCATACCCAATGTCAGCTCAATTGCCTGGTCAGTTTGGCCCGGAATAAGATGGTCAGTATCATCAGAACATACAACACCTAAAAACAACATTTTACCTGGTCAAATTACCCCGGAATCAGCTTTTTTTTGCGCGTTTTAAGCTATTTTTCAATCATAACCACGGACTGGTTAAATTACCCTGGAATGATTTTTAACCAGTTTGAGCCGGGTGAATGGTGGTCATTCCGGAGTATATTGACCACCTTTATGCTACCTCAACGCCAGGCCGGGTCTTTACAATTATGGCTGTCGCGGAACTCCGCGACCGTTCTTTCCTGCCCCCAGATCTTTTTTCCGGCTTTTTTCGGATGCAGGGCGAAATGCCGGTTACGCTCCTGGAAATGCCGGTCAATGGCAGCCTGGCAATGGCCAATGCTGGCATAGTCACTGTGATGGATGACCGAGCGGGCGAGGCCGCTGAACACAGATTCGATCACATTCAGGAATTGCGCTGATGCCGGTAAAGGTGCAAGTTCAATGATTGGCGTATGGTGCCTGGCACGGTAGCATTCGTCATTAACGATTTCCAGATGCTCCCTGAGTTTTTTAGAAGCATGCCAGCCAGCAGCATCCCAGGAAAAATAAAGTTTATCCTGATCATGGTACCGGATTCGCAGCAATTCGATCAGCCTGATCATTTCCGCGGTATCTTTCTTTTTGGAGTAAAAATGGGTCACCTGGTTGGTGGACAGTTCCAGTGCCGCAGTACAGATCAGGCAGCCCTTGCTTTTCTGATGCTGGGGATAAGTTTTGGATTCACCACGTTTGACCAGCGCACGGCCGCCCTTCATTTTGACCGAGAAAGGGCCGTATTCGTCCACAGAGAAGAATTTCTCTTTAGGCCCTAAATCTTGCAGAATGGATTGAATGTGCGATAATTTTTCGCGAAAATCCGGATCGGGACTGGTTAGTACCTTCCGGGCCTTGCGGAAGACGTATCCTTCTGAACGGATATAAACGGAGATCATAGGTACTGAAACCGGGATTCCGTAAGTTCGCTGGTAAGCTACTGAAAGGTCTTTTAGCCTCCAGGAGGTCCGGTTGAAACCATGCAGCTGTGGTGCTTCGTGGATCAGCCGGATCAGGTTTTCTTTTTTCAGGGAGATTTGCGCCAAGACCTCAGCTTTTGTCCGGTATTGCCGTTGTTGCAAACCTGACAGGCCGCTTTCTTTATAAATTTTCAACCAGCGGCGGATCTTTTCGGGCGTGCGTTCGATCTTGCGTGCAATCGTGGTTATGGAATGCCCTGCCGCAATGTCCAGCATTACGACAGCCTTTTCCCACTTACGCCGGTCGGAACTACGGCGCCATTGCCGGAGGGTATCCCGGTCTGCCGAGCTTACCTCAAAACAGATCATTGGCTTGCACTGAACTGAAGTAGTTTTCATCCATTCGGCATAATGACAGGCAAACTGACTATAGCGATAACCCGCCGGCTGTATGTCCCGGTAGGCCAGCCAAAGCTGTCTGATGGTCCATTTACCCCGGAACTTATCGATCAGTCCCGGCAGTAATTGTTGTAATTGTAATTTAGCGCCGCCTGTCTCCGGCGGTGTCTGAAAAAATTCCAGGCAGGACCGGAAACTTTGAGTGCGGCCGGAGTTCGTTGTCAGGTCACCGAGCAGCCTGATATGTCTTCTTAAAGTATTACGCGCTATGCCGATTTTCCTGGCATCCTGTGTAATATTAATGTTCCCGGAAACGAAAAGTGCGCAGGTCTTCCGGAGCCGGGACCTGGATAATCTGGAGGTTTTCATGAGCGTGTAGTTTACCAGCAGATAACAAGCAGGCTCATGTATGGTCGACAGGAAATCGGCTAAGTTATCTTAAAGCGTAGTTAAAACAGCTCCATCCGTTAATTCATATCCATTGGTATCCAGACCGGTAAATTTTTCAAGGCAATTATGGTAGTCGGGAATGTTAAAATTTTTATAACGGATCACGCCGGTTCTGTTTACTACAGTTGCAGGAAGATCTTCGCCCGTTACAGTCATAAATTGCGGAATATAGTCCCGCAATGTTTCCTGGTACAGATGTCTGGCTGCTAATTCCCGGAACTGAACACCCTTAAGCGCTTTTCTTTTCAAACTGTTATACATATCTCTCATTGAGTGATATTGACCACCGCCATCTGTAAGGAGGCATATAATCCCGGTCTGACCCAGGCGAATGGTGATAAACGGATATGTAAAATTATCTGCAAACCAAAAATCCTCCGGTTCACGGCTGGATATTTTGTAGGTAAAAAAGGACCACGGGAAGTCTCCTTTAAATGTAGTTTCAGGATGGTAGGTTTGCAATAACGTGTACATAACCTGATTCTGATCCTCAAAAAAATTATCCGGTAAAATATTATCTCCGTTTTTTACACGCCTGTCCATAGGCAGGCGCTGCTCAAGATTTCTGATACCCAGATAAATTTTAATCAGCCAAATCACAATCGGATACTGGTCAGCCCGCTTTATCCTGCCGCTTTCCATAATTGCTTTTACCGTGCTCTCAAGCATGGAGAATCTGGTACCGTTGCATTTCTGGCAGAAGGGAACAGTTACCGTACGATATGGTATTGTAGTGCCATTAAGTAGAATCAGATGCTCATCGTATAAGCCGTAAGCTTTTAACATCCATTGAGGAAAGATATGTTCTTTCGTCTGATTTTTAGCAGTTAATACCACGCCGCAAACAGGGCATTTATCTTTTTGAAAAAGCAATGGTGGGATTTCCATAATTGGTATCAGAAGATGATTTGCTTTTTGTCCGTTACCACAATCTCGGGTTTGCCCTTATAGTCGATAACCTGACCGGTCACAGTAATGGTCTTGCCGTTGATCTGTGTGCTTAAAGCTTTGGCATCTCCTCTTAACACGATGGTCAGCGGGCTGTCCGGGTAGGCGGCACCAACATTTACCAGGATCATACTGCTGAATTCCTTGCTGCCGTAAACTTTGGCGGTTAGGGTTACTGTTTCGTTCAGGTGGCTGGCCGCGTCTTTGACATCGATGGTTTTTGCGGTGCCTGCGGTTTGGTTTGCTACTGATTTTGCGGTTTCACCTTCGGGTAATTGCGGTGGTGCAAAAGTATAGGCATAAACCTTGCCACTATAAATATCATTCAGGACACCTGCCAGGCGGATACCGCCCTGATCAATGCGCTGTTCGATGATGCCGATATACGTTTTATAATAATCTTCGTCGATGTTACTGTTCTTCTCTACTTCTGCGTAAAGTTTGGTTGTGATCTGGTAGCTTTCCCAAAGCCATTGCATTGGCTGATCAGCCTGCCATTGCTTAATCTCTGTCGGCGAAGCTTTATCATATTGCTTGCTCATTTCAATCACCGATAAACCCTGGTGGTCGATGAGTTTGCTGTCCCAAAGCGAATGGAGGTTAGTGCCGTTATTATCAAAGCGCACCTGTATGGTATTCCCGCCTTTATCTTCCTTGCGGCTGACATGCATGGGCTGGTGAGCATCACCGACAAAGTGAACGAGGAATTTCAGAGCCTCAATCTTTTGTGCTTTGGTGCTTTGTGGATGGGTCAGGACAATCCGGGCTTTTTGCATCGCTCCGTAGACATTATCCTCGCCCTGTGCTTTTACTTCTTTGCTGAATTCTTCAAAGCTAAGACCCAGCGGCAGGTCGACAAAATGCCAGCCGGCGGTGCTTTTGAAAGCGGGTTCATTGCGTACTTCATCGGCCCATGTAGCAACATCGGATAAGGACTGGCTGCCCAGCAAATCTTTTACGGCTGCTTTAGCCTGTGGTGTTAAGTGGTTTTCAGCGATAGTAGCCACCGCCTGGTGGCCTTTGAAGCCCCAGGAAATCAGCAAAATAGCCACTATGCAAATGGCCAGGTATCTAAAAGATTGTTTCATTATTTTTTATTGTATTGGTCAAATTGTTTCTGTGTCTTTTGTTTGTTTTTTCTGAACCCAATCCTTATAAGCTTTTGCAGCATCAGCAAGATGATGAGCTACAGAAGTCAAAACCTCATAAGGCAGCGGCTTGCCAGTTGCAACACCTTTGTTATTATAATACCTGTTTTGAGCAACAGTTACTGTTAATTTTTTTCCATCGGGTGAAATTTTAACGGGTTCATAAGTATAGCGGCTGATAACCGGGTAAGGTATTTCATATAAAACCAATTCCAATTCCTCCAGGTTACCGAAGTGATTGACAACCTTATTAAACTCCTCATGAACGTAGAATGAATATGACGCATCGCCCATAAACCCACTGGCTGTAACTTTAGTTTTTAATACCGGGGTCATGACAACTTTTGTTTCTTCGATAGCAGCAACAATTTGTTCAAAAACAGGATTTTGCTGTAATTCCGTTTTAATTGCCTGCAGCTTGCTAACCTGATCTGCATTGAGGTAAAAATTTGTGATATATTTATCAATCGCCGGCTGGATAAATTGTGCAGTTTGAATAGCTTTTCTATTATAATCCGCAAGAGCTTCAGGGATTTTAAAACCGATGACTTTTAGCTCTTCATTGCTTACCGGGTTCTGCATATAACGAGCAAAGCTGCCTTCCAGCTCCCTAAAAACATCAGCATCGGCCCCTAATGCCCTGTTGCGCGACTGGAGGCCCAATCCTTTCCTTAAAAAATCTTCATATTCCTGAGCAGTCATAGTGGTTTATTTAGACGGCAAAAGTACGGGTTTGGATTTAAGGCAGAGAAAATTACCTGGTAAATCATAATCCAAAATGCGAAGTTCACTCTCGTTTTCATTGGCTTTCTTCTGCAATACGGCGCTTCAATTTTCTTTTAAACCGACTTGCATCAGCTATGCTACCCGTAGTTAGGTTTGCTGAAAAAAATATAATTTAAGGTCCCTTCCTTAAACGCGTTATTAAAATCAGATAACAAATCATCATAGCCGATAAAATTTTCCTGTTGCTGGATCTTTTCCAACCAGTTTATACGTTTTTCTGCAAAAGCTTCATTTAGCATAATGGGAATAGCTTGTGCAAAGATGTTTTTATTGGGGGCCGGGGTGACTGTATAATACAAGTATTTTTCATCCTGTTCAATGGATTCTTGTACCTGCAAACAAAAAAATAAAGCCATTATCCCATGGTTATGAACATAAACCTCATTTCCATCACGGTCTGTCCAATAGGCTGCGTCGATGGTAGTATCCCAAAGTTCGCCGTCAGCCGTGGGGGTCATTTTTTCCTTTTTATGTCTTATTACAAAAGATGTTTTATCGGGTAATGAAATAAAATAATCACGGAAAAATTCGGACATCAGATTTCTTTTGTGTGCAGTACCCAGGTCAATTTTATAATTTCTACCGGGTTGTAACTGCTGCATGTCCTCAAGCCTGAACAAAGCCCAGATATCAAATTTCTTCCACTTCCAGGCCACCAATACAGGAATTCCTGTAATTTCGGAGTATTTTTTAAATCCGTTATAATACTTTTCGGACCAGCTAAGAGCATCTTCTTTGCTGGTTTTTATTTCAATATAATAGGGCTTTTTTTGTCCATTAATATTTACAACAACCAATACATCCGGAACGGAGAAGTCTTTTTTTGCTGTAACTGGAATTTGAAACTGCTCCAGTTTATGTATTAACTCAACGTTTTTTAACCAGTTTAATATAAAAATGAATTCATCCTCCTGAACAAGGCCATTATCGAGTTCATGAATGCGTTGCCGTATAAATTGTGGATCCGCGTCCCATCCTAATTCGGTGAATATTTTTTGTAAGGCCCTTGCCTGATCGTCCGGTTTTGATAAAAGCATTTTATATCATTTTGGTAATACGTCATTATTCAATAAGCCCTAATTTTCTGCCTATGTCCTGATATAATTTGGCAAGGGGTCTTTTATGTGTATCTGTAATCGTTGAGTAATTCCCGAGAATCAGCCTGTCTATTTCAGCGTTACTTAAATTAAATCCGGTGTAAGTACGCAGATATTCACGGTAACGTTCTGAATAAGCTACTTTACTTTTAATTATCAGTTCCAATACATGATCTGTGTGCTGGGCATATAACAAGTGCAACTTAAACGTGTTCAAATGTCCCCTGATAGCATTTTTAAAGCGCAATTCCACACTGGTTTTATCTGCCAGAGGGTTCATAAAATTAATATTCACAATCTTATAAGTAAATTCAAACTGGCCCTCCTCCAAAAGATATGGATTAATCAAGCCAATGGAAACAGGATCATTATCAGCCTTTACATCTAGTCCGTTACATGTTTGACAACATGGTATCAGGTTGTAAAAACTCACACCAAAAAACGGGTAAATGGACTGTGGGTAAAAATGATCTAATTGGGGCTTGACCCTATATTGCTCCGGAAGGTGATAAATGTAGCTGCGGTTACAGTATGGGCAGGTATCTAATGATATGCGTTTAATAAAATCGAGTTTTTTAAATTCCTTTTTATTGTACGAATGTGATATGAAAATATTCCACAATACCAGGTTATCATCGCTTCCCGGTGTAATTGCCCCCATAAGATTGCCACTCATATAGTCAATAATTCCTTCGAACGCGCTCGGCGGCGCGCTAATCAGCGTTCGCAATTCATCATCATCTTTTAACAGAGTTAAATAGTCGCGCAAATCATTACTCGGATAACGCCGAACTTCGTTATAGGTAATATAACCAGTCGTCAAGGCACTGTCAATGCGCTTTTGAACTAACGGTTTGACAATTTTAAAATGATCTTCAGCTGTACCACTGTTAATGTAAAGTTTGATCATAATTCATTTAATGAATTTATTTGTGCCTGCAATTCCCTGATCTTTCTCTCTTTGTTATATCTGCTATAAAACTTCTCCAGCATGACCTGGCGCAAAAACGGTTCGCCTACAAAATTTACAGTTTTAAAAATATCAGCTTTTGAGTACCCCAGGCCGTCCTGTAAGTTATTACTTGTTTTACCATCCAGTTGCTCAATGATCGCTTGCAACTTTGTTTGGGCAAATGAACCTATTAATCCGTTGCCAAGGAAAAAAGCATCTCCAAGCAGTTCATGAATGTTGCCACCAAATGTCCGGGCTGGCAGACGCTCCTTGTCCGCAGTCCCTGTATCATTTAAATACATAATATTGCAGTCCGGCACATCGGAAAGGATAAACGGGGAGTGTGTTACAAAGCAGATATTAATTCCAACAATGTTTTTTAATCTGATCTTAGCAATACTATCCAGGATGGTTTTAATAAAGTTCCGCTGCAGTTCCGGATGAAAATACAGCTCAATCTCTTCCATAATAACATTAACATATCGGTAAGCTTTACGGCTTTTCCAGTTTCTTATTGAGTCCAGGTTCTTTAAATGATATAATAATGAACTTGCTGAGTAAATTAACTGCTTTTCCCCGGAACTGAGCGTATTGAAATCTATTGTCTTTTCATTATTAAGATCGTTCTTTAATAATATTTCGATTTGGAATACTGGGGGTGGGACAAAAAAGATCGGGTCGTTTTGCTGGCCTGTTTTTAATTTGTTGATTTTTTCGGAAAACTTGACCAGGTCCAGCTCCTGATCAACTAAATCAAGATGCCTGTATTTTAAAAAGTTAATCGTTTGCCTTAGTTTAAAAGTGACATGACTGGTATCTTCAAACAACGCCTTGGCAAAGTCGTCAAGCCGCGCATCATTGAACTTTTTATTTTTTAGAAAAAAGTCCTCGTAATCATCGTACTTAATTGCGATGCTGACCATTTTGTAAAGAATGTAATCTATGGCATCCCTGTTGCTTTCTGTTTTTAGTGAGCGTAAATTAAAATGAAAATGGTTGTTTAAACTTTCTAACGCGTCTTTTTCATTCAGCTTAAGTTCCTTAAATGTTGTTTCATCCTTACTTTCGTCGCCATATATCTTTTTGTCCCTGAATACCGGATTCAGCGTCAGTTTAAGTGTAGTAGCCAAAAGTCTTGGGGTCAGTTGTCGGAAATTGTGCCCTTTTTCGTCGGCGTTCAACAGATTGGCAATAAGCCGACTTTTAACAAGATAATTCTCGCTGTTGATATTGATGTTACCGTTTTTTCGATATGGATTTAAGACGATGGGAGTTTGGTAACCGTCATTTTTATGGAATAGTTTTTTTATCCAGTTTTCCCTTTCTTTTACTCCATAATCATTGTAGGCATGCTGGGAGTAATTAACAATTACCGTGTAGAAAAAATTCTTCAGGTCAAATTTTTGAATTGGCGTTTCTTTTTTCTTTCCCCGATTATAACTGAATATCCTGACTTCGTCACGTGCTTCAATCTTATAGAAACGATCACTGTGAAAATATACATCTGCATAAACCTGTTTCACTGGAATCAGTTTCTGGGTCAGCGGCTGGTATGCTGCGAGATTATTCAGTACCATGAATAATAGCTCAATAATTGTACTCTTACCAGAGCCATTCTTTCCGACTATAGCCGAAATATTGACCCACAGATCTTCACTACGATGAAAGAAATCAGATGGCACAGTTTCGGTAAAACTAATATGGTCTTTGTCATCAATGGTATAATTATTATAGAAATAATAAAATTCGTCAGGGGTCAGTATTTTTAGATATTTTTCATCGCAACCTTTTATTGGTTTTAGCGCGATGAGTTTAAAGTCGATTTTCCGGTTCATTAAGCGAAGGCAAAAGGTTGATTAAATGTATAATAAAAAGCTTATAATATCTTGCACTTAAATATTACCTTGTTATTCCTCTCTGACGACCAAAAGATGCGCTAGTTCAGGGGTATCATATATTCGTTCCATCTCAATGTCAATGATAGCGACCACCTCCTGCTTGATGCGGATATAATTTTCTTCAATCTCTGCCTGTGTAATTTCTCTTGGTTTTGGAATGGGCACGTATGTATCCTCCTCAGCTTTTAAAGCATCATGGTCATTAAGTATTTCGCAGTGAAATGTTTTCAGCTCTATTTTTTCCGTAGGATCATCAGCGACCGCGCCGACAAATTCGCCGGAAGATAAGGAAGCTATTCTGGAGGGGGGTATCGCCGCTTCTAATTGTTTTGACCGGCTTATGGAAGTATCCTGGCTGTTTATGGAAAGGCTTTCGCGCTCCTGCATGATCTTACCAAAACGTTCGCTTAACTGTTTGGCTGTATCACCAACTACCTGCCCGCTGATAATATTGCCTACTATATTAGCTATCACATCTGCCTGCTCTCGGCCATAGTCTTTCCTTAGCTGAGAAAAATCCTGAACACCCAGGCAGGTCGCCACTTTATTTGACCTTGCTGTCGCAATCAGGCTATCCATGGCATTAAAATAAATTGTCGGGAACTCATCAAATATCAGGCTGCTTTTAGTCTGTTTCTTGCGGTTGACCAGTTTAATCATGCGGGAGATGTACAGAGATAGCACTGCGCCGTAAACCTGCTGTTTTTGCGGGTTATTACCTGCACAGATAATCTTGGGGGCATCAGGATTATTCAGGTCCAGTGTAAAATCATTGCCGCTCAAGACATAATAGAGCTTTGGTGAGGAAAGTCGTGCCATGCTGATCTTCGCGCTGGCGATCTGGCCTTCGAGCTGTTCCATAGCACCATTGACATAGGCGGTTACAAATGGGTTGATCAACACTTCAATCTCCGGCTCCGTTCTGAGTACGGGGAAAAGCTGCTCATAATTTATCTGCATGAGTTCTATGGCATGCGGCAGCGTACAATATTTTCCGTTCTTGTATTTTTTCAAAAACCAGATAATGCTGGTAACAAAATTAATGGGGGACTCGACGAAGAAATCACCTTGTTTTTTTATCCACTCCCGGTTAAGACCCAGCATTGTTGTACGGCTGCTTTCTGTAGCGTCGGTAACATCCTCCATGCTCTCAGGATATAACGGGTTACAGCGGTGGTGGATATCATCGAAGTTAATAACATAGAATTCCGGTTCAACAGGATACAGATGTTTGTATTTCAGATAGGTATTATATGCAATAATTGAAAGGTCATCATACTTGAAATCATAAATGAACATGGTAAAGCATTTTTTAATATGCTGTGTGATGACATGGCGAATCACAAAATAGGATTTACCCGCACCGGGCGTGCCGGATACCAGCAATGCGCGGAATGGGTTAATTACATTGATCCATGATTTTCTGATCTTGCCTTTCAGGTTATATTGTGCTGGCAGATTGATGGAGTATTCATTTTCCAGCAGCCTTTCCTCCTGTGGAAAGGTTTCCTGTAAGCGATTAAAGATGTCACCGGCCAGTTGTTGTTTTATTAATCGGGACAGTAGAGCCCCGCCATTGAGTATAAGCAGGTAACCGATAGTGGCGACTGCCATATAAAGCAGGGCGATGACCTGTACTGACGCGGTTATTTTTAATGCCAGGTAGCTGAATATATAAACCAGCAGTCCACCGATAAAATGCTTCAGCGCGGTGGTCAGCTTCAACTTTTCGTCTTTCTTCCCGCGGTAGCCTACGAGCGAGATCAGTAGTAGCAGCAGTGCTGCAGCTTTTGAAATATAAAAGTGTTTGAACAGACCTGTCTTTGCCAGGTTCAATAAAATGCGCAGAACAAATGGCTGCGTTAAATGCCAGCATTCAAAGGCGGCATAACAGTAGATATAAAAATGCAGGCATAGCAGGATAATACTGCCCTTGCGTGTCAGGTCGGTTATCTTTCTTAAAGCTTCTGCGTTCTCTCCGGTATTCATTCTTCACAGCTTTATGATGATTATATTTATTCTACCTGTAGCCTTCTTTTCTTTTTCCTGCGGAACGGATCAGATCCATATTCTCCATGCTTCGTAGATAATAGCGTATCCATCATTCGTTCAATGACAGGCCGGTCATGCGCGGGATAGTTTTTTTGAGCAGCAGGTTGTGGTGTTGCTATCGCCCCTGATAATAATATTTCTGGTTGTTCCTTTTCTGTCGTAGCGCCGGATGACAGGCGTTCCATAAACGCTTTGGCACCGTAAGCTTTGCCGAGATCAGATCCGTTAAAAACCACTCTGGTAGCATTGTCAATGAAAGTGACACCATAAACATTCCCCTGGACATTTTCACGGAACAGGATACGGATACCTTGTTTTTGTAATTGGGCTTTCAGCCCGGCGGTATCTTTGGATGTTCCAATGGCTTTATCAAGCAAGTGCTTTAAGCGCTGGCCATAGGGCTTGCGGCTGGTATCATTCGGCGTATATCTTTTTTCCAGGTTCTTTAAGGTGGGGCTGCCATAAATGGAACTGGCTTTAATTGGTATGCCGACCGGTTCTCCCTGTTCATTTAGTACGTTGTACACCAGGCCACCCTTCTCGTACATCATCGTTCCTTCCGCACCACGATAGGCCCGAACATTAAATTGCTTTAAGGCCGCGTTAAATTCGGGCAGCGAAGTGAATTTATAAGTATCGACTACTTCACGTACGATAGCTGAAATGGCGGCTTTGGTTGGTACCCTACCATAAATTACTTTTTCCAGATTGACTGGCTGAAGCAGATAGGCCGTTTCCTGAACCTGGTCTTCTGCTTTAATTAATCCATATTGTATCTCTAATTCCTTGCGCGCTTTCTCGGACTGATTCTTACCGATATTATGCGTTTCGAGCCGCTGGCCGCCATCGGCAACATTGACGGTAGCTATATGCAAATGCGGATGTGCAGCATCGAAATGCTGATAAACCAGAAAGGGGTGGTTGCCGAATCCTATGCGTTCCATATAATCCAATGCGATACCTTTTAACATGTCATCATCGAGCTTGTCCTGCCTGGAAAAGTTGAGCATTATGTGCAGCGTGTTAGTACGGGTATCTTTATTTTGCCGGGTTAACATTTCAAACCTGTCCAGCTTATTTTTAAAGGACAGGCGGTCAGGATCGCGCGGAAAGCCAGCGGCCATTAATAATGATGCTTCTGCGCTTCTCAGCTTATTCTCATTGTAATTCAGCACGCCCCTGATACTTTTTCCGCAGACTATTTTGGCAACCATTTCTCTGAAAGGTTATCTATTAATTCGAACAGCACATTTATTTTCGCTTCGGTATGCTGAAAGCCATTCAGGATTTCCTGTGCTTGTGTAAGTTCCGCTGTATTGAAATCTGTCTGATGGAGTTTGCGTGTAGCCTGGTTAATATTAACACCCATGGCCTGCAATTCTTTCCGGACGCCGGATAATTCTTCCATCGTTTTGTCCAATGTATTATCATGCGTATGGATGATAATTTTTTGATGTTCCAGGATATCCCGCAGCAGAGCGCTTATGGTTCTGCTGTCGGAATTATCGAGCATAGCTATCAGCTCGTCATATTTTTTCCTGCCTATCCGGGTGAATACTTTATACTCCAGTCTTTCCTTTTTCTCCTTCGTCATCACTCGAAAGTTTAATGGTCAATATTTGAAGAAACCCCGATTCCGGAGGGGTTTCTATTCCGGCGCGGCCAGCGGCTGTGTCCGGCAAGATGGGATTGTTGTCAACAATCCTACATCTTGCCGGACACGCAAAAAACAGTGTCCTTGCCTTATTTAAATGCATTATCGAAAAATTACAGGTTTAGAGGCCTCTTCCTTTTCGCTTTTGAGACCGCTTGACAGTCGGATATTTATTAGCAGGAATCGGACTTTTTTGTTCGGTTTGATTTGTGTTTTTCTCTTCCTTTTGTGATGGCTTCCAGTCCGGATCCAAATGGACATTGGTTGGAATGAGCCGCATATCAGGTGTGTAAACATTCACCGTTTGCTGCTCACGGCTCGCTTCCATACATACCTTTTTATCATTGGCAAATTTGACAGAAACCAGGTCGCCCCTGAGCAATCCGTTTTTTACAGGGTAGTAACTTGAGTTAGGTATCGGAAAAACGTCAAGTACATTTTCCAGTTCAATTTTGCTGAAGCTACGGGTCTGCCTTACTTCATAGTTGCCATTGCCATCTTTATGATTCAGATCTAACCTCAGCCAGTTGTCTGATTCAGGCCGGTATGGGTACATTAAGTTCTCAGGTATGGCCCGTCCGCATAACAAATTATATCCCGCCTTTACATTTAATTCAGGCGGAAATTCCTGTACGTGTTTTGGCAGCTCATCTAAATGATCCCAAGCGGATTGTTGCAGCATGTCACTGAAGAATGTGGCATCCGCCCAATATTTTAATTGTAACTGATCTGCGATATCAGCACCCGCCATGTCTTTACTCAGACGATACATCTGTTCCTGTATATCACCTACCCGTGGGGTGAATTCCGGCTCGGCATCTTCATGGAAAATAAAGAGCTGCCGGTCGTTATGCCAGTCGATCTCCCGCATCTGATCTTCCAATACTTTAGTGTCGATCCCATTGTAAATATCATGCTCAATCGCAGGGTAAGGTATAAAGGAATGCGTGTAACTAGCTACGGAAAACTCATCTGCAACGGTAATCACGGGGATGATAATTTCAGAATATCCTTCCGGTTCATTCCTGGTAAACTTCAGTTCAAAATCTTCCCGTTTTTTAGAAAGGATTTGTTCGAGTTTATTGTAAAGATCGGCTGCTGGCCAGTTGTCGAGGTCCATTGACCGCATCTTTTCAAACAGAGCGTCCAGCCGGCCGGAAAGAACATGGTAAGCTAAGTTGGCATTGCAGATACCATATTCGCTTGGTGAAAAATCCCGACTGCGCTCATGGTAAGTTTTAAAATCGCTTTTGCCATTGCTGTAATAATTCTCGGCGGGCCAATATTTATACATCAGCTCTTCCTGTATCTCTATACCATCAAAGTTTTGACCTTCCGACAATTTATTCAGCAGTTGCGTGGTCTCCAGCATATCTTTTATGGAGGGAGTGTCAGCGGTATCTGTTGGTCTGTTAAAATACATTTCCCAATCCTGAAGCTTCATTCGTTCTTCCAGCGCAGCTGTATCAACTCCGTTAATTATTGTATGTTCCGGCAGGACGGGTGACCGGTGTGTCGCCTGGTAACGTTGTAAACGGTAGGCATTGAACTGTTGATCTCTGACGAAATGCAGCTTAAAAAACATTTGCTCTTCGCCAAAGGGAATCTTGTCCGGCACCATAAAACTGGGCGTGTTCAGCTTCAGTTTTTCTTGAAGCTGGGCCTTAAACTTTTCTCCCGCAAAACCCAAAGATGCGAGATAATCCAGCAGTTCTTTTTCCTGTTCGCTATTCATGGCTCACTTGTTAATTTTTTAAATCAGATGCCTCTGCCTTTTCTTTTCTGGTTGGATTTTTTGACCTCCTGTCCTTGTTTGGGGGCGGCATATTGTTTTTCATTCAGCCCGGCTTCCTTTAATATCTTTTCGGGAATATTGGTGTTCATAATGATTTCGCCTTCTTTTAAATTAGACGCGACGCGTTTGATCAGGATGTCTTTTAAGATATCCGGACCTTTGGGATGGATAAGCAGCATATCCACCGGGAATTTTAATCCTAATGTTTTAAAGGATTGATCGGGGACGCCAACGACAATTGATTTTTCCGATGCCCTGCTGGCTTTGTTTCGGAACTGCTGCAGGTCTTTCTGTCGCAAATGGTCATTAAGTAAATTGTCAATATAATGCTCCAGATTCATATCGATAGTGTATTCCTTGCCGTCTACGGTAAACTTTTCAGGCGGCAGCGATTTACAATGGACTTCCGCTTCTTGTATCAGTTTCCTGCCCTCGTCATCGAAAGGCAGATAGTCCGTCGCGCCGCCGTATCCATGATTGGAAGCGGCTCCCGCTTTGACATCATTGATATAAAGGTTAGCTGAAAATGCATTGGTTTCCTGGCTTAGCTGCTCGCTGAAGTGAATGTTCTTTAACTCGATTTTCATGCTCTATGCGTTTATGTTTAACATCATTTCATTTATTACTCTGAATATTTGCAGGGCAACTTGCGGAACGATAGCATTGCCGCCGGCCTTTATGCTTTCGATCCGCCATTTAGAAAAGGTAATGCCGTCCAGTCCGATGGGAAACCCATCATCTCCATGACAAACAGGGGATTGAGTTGGGAAGCTTTCCCAGTCAGATGGTTGACCGTATCGCCAAGGCTGTTTGTAGGGGAGCGGTTCGCTTTCTTTAATGTGTACGGGTGCCTGCCGCCCTTGTATTCCCGCACCGTTGGAGTTGGCAGTAAACCCATCCAGTTCTCCGTGTCGCTCAAACCCTGCTGTTTGCTGTTGGGGCCCCTTCTCTTGAAATCCTGCGCCGTAGGTGTCGGGAGGAGTTGAACCAGCCTCGCCAGTCCAACGCTGCCATCTTTTCCGTTCTGATTGATCTTTCTTGGTAACCCGCTGGTCATCCTGAATTGGTCGTTCTTGCCTATTATCGCTCCCGTGGTTGCATCCGAAGCCACCGGTGTCGGTAGTCGCCTTTTGTAAAAAGCCGGGATCTGTCCCCAATTGTCGAACTCTTTCGGCAGTACTCCCGTCGATATTTCCACCACCTGTGCCAGGCCCAGGGATACTCCGTGGTTCTGATGAGCATCTCCGATCTTCTGTATCGAATTCCTGCTGTTCCGGTTGCTCCCGGTGGTCGGAGTTGGAAGCAATCCTGACTTTGCCAGATCGCTCAGGTTCGCTGAAAAGATCTGGCCGGATGATCTTTTCTTCGATCTCCCTGTCACCATCTCGCCGCCCCTTGTCCCGTCTGCGACAACCACTGTAGGCAATAAACCAGACCCTTTCCCTGCGGTGCGGGGCATCGACGCCTGCAGCTGGAAGTACGAACGGTTGAACCTGGTAACCTTCAGCTTCCAGGTCAGATTGCACCTCCTCGAATACCACCCCGTCATTCCAACTAACAAGCCCGAGAACATTTTCTGCCACAACCCAGTGCGGTCTGATCTCCCGAATTGCTCTAAGCATGCTTGGCCACAGGTGGCGCTCATCTTCCTTTCCAAGTCGTTTCCCTGCGAGGCTGTAGGGCTGGCAAGGGAATCCGCCGGTGAGGATGTCGATGCTTCCTTTGTGGATACTGAAGTCCGTCTTCCTGATATCTTCATAACTAAGTGCTTTTGGGAAATAATGTTTAAGTACCTGCTGACAGAACGGATTGAACTCACAATGAAAAACGTTTGTCCAGCCTACCCATTCCGCGGCAAGGTCAAATCCGCCGATGCCGCTAAAAAGACTTCCGTGTTTTAATGTTTGTATCCCATCTCTCATATCCGCCACCCGTGTTTCAGGTCACAAAATTGAGGCAGTTAGAAATGTGTTTTTGCTACTATGGGGTTAGCTAATAGAAATATTTTTATGCATTATGTGAGATTTCAGAACATAATCTGCAACAATTTCTTAAGTTTATTCTTGTAGAAATATGGCAGACGTACATTCGAAAGCGACAAGGAGCTTCAATATGTCCCGGATAAGGAGCACGAACACCAAGCCGGAAATGCGTGTCCGTAAATTCCTTTTTTCCACAGGTTTCCGTTACCGTCTGCATCAAAAAAAATTACCAGGCAAACCGGATATTGTGTTGCCGAAATATAAAACTGTAATTTTTATTCATGGTTGTTTCTGGCATGGTCATGATGGCTGTCGTTACTTTGTGATACCTAAAACGAGAACAGAATGGTGGCTGGAAAAGATCAACCGCAACAAAAGCAATGATCAGAAATCAGAAAATGCATTAAAAGATATGGGTTGGAACGTTATTCATATCTGGGAATGTGAAATTAAAACGCAGGAGCTCTTTAGGTTAAGGACAGTTGAATTGTTGAAAGAAATTAGACCCGATTTTTGATAAAAATTTGTTAGTTTGTAGGTTAATTAAAAAATGCGGAATATTTACCGATATGGCAGCTACCAGTACGAAAAGAACGAAATTAAAATTACCGGATGAGCTGGATCTTGCTTTATTGACACACTATCATTCAACCGGCGATCAACGTTATGCTGCCGCGTTAGAGGTTGCTGCGAAAAATGAATTCTTCACCCGGTCATCTTCTGTCTCTGATACCTGCAATGCTGTGTTTAAAGCAATGTTCAATAAGGATGAAATTCCTTTTACACCGGTAGAAAAAGGCAAGGAATCCTTTACTTTTGTTGACCTGTTCGCGGGAATCGGGGGATTCAGGATGGCACTACAGAATCTTGGCGGCCGGTGCGTGTTCACTTCGGAATGGGATAAATACTCCAAACAGACCTACTTTGCAAATTATGGTGATTATCCTTTTGGTGATATTACCAAAGATGCAATTAAAGCCTATATACCTGAAAAATTTGATATAATTTGCGGGGGATTCCCATGCCAGCCATTCTCAATTGCCGGTGTATCCAAAAAGATCAGCCTGGGCAGGAATCATGGTTTTGCCGATGAAAAACAAGGTAACTTGTTTTTTCATGTAGCCGATATCATCGACAAACATCGTCCGAAAGCTTTCTTCCTTGAAAATGTGAAGAATCTGATATCACACGATAAAAAGAAAACCTTTCAGGTGATCAAAGACACTTTCGAGGAACTTGATTATTCACTTGATTTTAAGATCATTGATGGCAGTCATTTTGTACCTCAGCATCGTGAACGTATTATGATGGTCGGATTTGACAAGAGGCAATTTGGCCAGGACGTACAATTTAATTTCGGCAACCTGACTTTTCCCGAAGAAAAGCAAGCCTTCAAAAGCATCATGGAAGCAGATCCTGCGCCCAAATATACATTGAGCGACAAGCTCTGGAACTACTTACAGGAATACGCCAAAAAACATAAGGCCAAGGGAAATGGTTTTGGTTTTGGAATGACCAACCTTGAAGGCGTGTCCCGGACAATCAGTGCAAGGTACTATAAGGACGGGGCAGAAATACTCATCCCGCAGGAAGGAAAAAATCCAAGACGACTAACACCCAGAGAAGCTGCAGCATTGCAGGGTTATCCGATGTATCCGATCAATACCAGTGATGAACAGCATTCGCTCCATATTCCGGTGTCAGAAAATCAGGCTTACCGTCAGTTCGGTAATTCTGTGGTTATGCCGTTGATACAGGTGGTTGGAGAGGAACTTATCAATACATTAAGACGCGTAGGCGGACTGGAAAAAAGCCACAAGGTGGCTTAACAAGTTAAAAGCAAGAAGCAAGCGGCGGTGGTTTACAATTCTTCCTCAGCTTTTATCCTGAGTTCCCGCGAAACATCCTGCCGGAATAATTCAATGATCTTTTTGTCCCGGTCACGAATGACCTGGTTTTCTTTTTCAGCCATTATATTCAGCAGCTTGCTGACAATTGCTTCCCCATCGCTGCCGCATTTCCTAAGCTGATCGGAAAACGGGTGCAATTTATTCATTACCGCAGTGGTCCGACCATCTGTATATACCGGTTCCCAGGCGCTTCCATCTGTTACACTATCATAAGTGAGAGCCGTCTGAGACTCTGAATTCTTTTTTGCCTGCACAAGGTCAAATCCGGTAGCACTGACCAAATGCTTTCGCTTTCCTTCCGAACTTTTCAGGATAAACTCCGTGAGTTTGATGAATATGCCATTGAATGCATCAGCAAAGCCCATACGGTAAACTTTCAGTTCATCGGCAATAACATTTGAGAACATATCCCAGTTGCTGAGAGACATTTCAGTCAATAGTTCCGGGAATACCTGCTTTAGCTTTTCCCTAACCGGCTGAGGGATATACAACCGCTTATATTTTCTGCCATCATGGCAAAGAGCCGTCGCCAGAGCGGCGGAATCAGGACGATAATTTTCAAGAAGAAATAATTCCGCAAAATTGTTCAGCATCTCGCCAACCCCCGATTCTTCAAAATATTTGCTGAATGTATCCAGCAGCAGGGCTTTCTGACCTATATTTTCTTTTGTTGGCTGAGAAGGAAAATTCGCTTTCCAGTTTCTGCCCTCTTTTTTTTCGGTCCAGGCAAACAAATATGCTGCACCAACATGATCCAGGTAGGTACTAAATAAGTTACCTCTCTTTTCAAAAATGTTGTAAATAAGATCCACGGGCATAGGAATATTCCTTTTCCAGAAGATCAGCTCCTCCTGACGTGTGTCAGAAAGCTCATCAAGCAAATATTTTTTGAACTCATATTTGTCCAGGGAGTAGTCAGCCATTGCCTTGAATCATCTCTTTAATTTCCTGTACAGTATACGGAGGATTTTTTGAATGTGCAACAGTATGACAATTAGGGCAAAGCGGTACCATGTCCCGGATCGGATCCGGCCTGATCGTACCTGCGGCTGCAACCGGGTTCAGATGATGAACGTGTACGAAATCGCTTTTCAACCCACGATACATTTGCCGCATATTTTGCCCGCAGGCTTTACAATCGTAACCATGAAAGGCCAGGCACAATGCGCGGTTAAACCGGCTGCGTTCTACAGTAGTACTGATCGTATCTTTCCGCTCACCTTCTTCCTCTCCTTCAGTCCGGTAAGGAAAAAGAAAGAAAATTAAAAAAAGCAGGATGTCGGCGAATGTAAGCATACCAGCCTCTTCTTCATCAACTTTGTATTCGAACACAAGCCACCACACATCTTGTTTTCGTGAGCTGGTATCCAGTATATTTTCAGTTGTGCGCCGAAATATTTTACCGCTGAAAGCCGGGTACCGATCTGTCAAATCACTTAAAAAAGACTTTCCGGCATCTATTTGTGCGGACGCATGATCGATCAGGGGGCGTGCATAATCCTCGAATTCAAATATTGCCTGAAAATACCGAGGTTCCCGATTAATACGAACCTGGTACCCCCTTCCGTTCTCTATGTTTTTATCGCGCAGCTGCAGCTCGCCATTGGCTGAAGTTATTGTCAGCTCAGACGGCAACTGTTGCTGAAGAGCAGCCCGAAATATTTCGATATTAATCATTAAGCGTTATCCTGATCGTCGTCCGTATCATTTTCAGAATCTTCTATATCCGGCAACTCTTCCGCCAGCGTACGCAGTGATCTGGAAACACTTATCCGCATTTCTTCCAGGTTACGTTTTACCGTATCGTTATACACACAAAGTTCAGCTTCGGCCAGACTCCACAATAAAGAGTCCATGGCAAGGATCAGCGTAGCGTTATCCTGATTTGCCAGATAGAATCGTTTATAAAATTCGTGTGATTCATTTAAAAATACCGCATGCTTATTTCCTTCTATCAGGCCAGGTGTCCATAAGACGCCGTCCTGAAGGGAGGAACTGATTTGTACGACACGGTTGGGACTATCATTGAATTGGAGCCTGACATTTGATACACCGAATTGGTTGGTGATTTGGGCGGTGCCTGCTGCACGGTCTGTTGAGCCGACCTGTGACTGTGCAGTGGTTTCTGCATGGTGCTTTCCAATGGCATTGCTTGCCTTTTCGTGCTGTTGCCCCAGCTTGGTATAACCGGATGTGTTAGAATCCTGTGTGCCTGCCCGATAACGTTTTTGTGCCTCCCGTCTTGGCGGAGTGATGATTTTTTTTAGAAGTTCCTGAATATTCTTCGGAAAATCGATCCGTGATTTCTTAATGTCAATCTGGAAGATGTCATCCAGTTTATGATCGAATGAAAGTTCGACCCGGATCAGGTTCAGGTGAGGGTCTTTTACAAATAGCCTGTTAGGCCAGCCACCGGAAAAAATCATTCGGCCTTCCCGAAAAATGTGAAATCCCTGGTTGTCCAGACTGTATCTGGACCTGTTTACTTCGTCAGTACTGAGTGTGTTTTTATTCGGAAGGATGTAAACATTTATGTAAAAAGTACCCAATACTTCAGTAGTTCCGGCTTTGGTTACGGTATAGTCCACTGGTTCCTGCCTGTGGATCTCTACACGGCTACCGCCATCGCCGTTCATCCAGCGACAGAAAGGATCCCAGGGTTCTACGTTGACATTATTGATCTTTATGGCAATATCCGAAAAATCATCTCCTTTTTCCAGGAAATTATAAAATACGCCGGACAGATGATCGTTCAGGTCTTCACATATACTGTTAATCTGAGTTCGCATTGTCCCGGATGCATGTGTGCGTACAAGACGGTCGATATTTTCCCAAACGACTACTGTGCCTGATCCGCCTTCAGCAACCAGGTCCATAAACTCTATGGCTTCACTGTACGTATCTTCTTCAGGCTGCAACAGTAACCATTTATCTTTGGAAACTATGACATCCAGATCCCACTGTCTTAGGTTTAGCTCTCCGTCTTTTCGTGATATCACAGTTAATCGTCGGCAGAACGAGGTTGAAGCCGTTTTCAGACCCATGCCAAATTTACCCAATGATTTAGGATCCGGGCGTTTTGGTGAACCGTAGGCCATGGCTTTTTTAAGTTCGTCCTGATCCATTCCTTTACCATTGTCCGCAATCATCAGCACGGGATGCTGCCCCATTTCCAGGTCAAGGCTGATGTTGATCCGCGTGGCATCTGCAGCAACTGAATTATCGACAATATCTGCAACTGAAGTTGCAAAAGTATACCCGGTGTCGCGCAGGCTTTCAGCGAGTCTTGCTGCGGAGGGAGGCAATATATTTTCTTCTGATTCGATCATGATCTTTATTTTATTGGTGATAATTTAAGTGCATTAATATATTCTTCCATATTTTCAGTATCGGTTACAGTAATTACTTCACCGGAAAGAGCAGTTTTATTGCGCAGTCTTTCGTCAATAACCTCCTCGATCGTATCGGCATAGTACAAGTAATAAATGTTTACTCCCTTTTTCTGACCATTTCGATAAGAGCGGGCAGAAGCTTGCTCTTCGAGCGCAGGATTCCATTGCCGGGTATAATGGATCACGTGATTGGCTGCGGTAATATTGAGTCCCATTCCCGCAGTTTTAGGATTCAGAATCATTATACCAAAACCTTCTGCTGCTGAAAAGCGGTCAATATTGACCTGGCGCTCTGTTGTTTCCACACGACCATCGATAGTAAGTATTTCAACCGGCCAGACATGGAACAACACACGTTTCAGGGTATCTATCATATCCAGGAACTCGGTAAATATGAGTACTTTCTCCTGTTTTATTGCGATCTCATGAATCAGTTCCAGCATCCGGCTGAATTTATAGCTGGTGTTCCGGAGTTCATCAATGCCCGCCGCAGCTAATTTCGCAGGTTCCCGCAGTAAAGGATGTGTCGTAAACATCCTTAATTCTGTGATCATTTTTAATATGTGAGATCCTGAATTCCCGCCAGTTGCAGCCGAAAGGATGTCATTTCTTTTTCCTTCATAAGCTGTTATCTCTTTGTCGTGCATGCTCAGCGCCTGATGGATGTCTATCTTTTCCGGCAAATTATCCAGTACATCTTCTTTTTTTCTGCGCAGCATGATATAAGAAATGTCTTCTCTTAATCTTGCCAGACCTGAATTATTCAGGTCAAAGTTATTTTTGGCCCCGTAGCGGCTGTTAAAATCAATTCTGGATCCCAGATAGCCCGGATGCACATAATCTGCAAGCGACCAGAGGTCGGTCAGAGAATTTTCTACCGGGGTACCGGTCATCGCGATCTTTACTGCTGAAGAAAGTGCTTTCAGGGCGGTTCGTCGTTCTGCATCCGGATTTTTAATCAGACTGGCTTCGTCAAGAATGGTGAGCCCCCACCTGATCTTATTGAACAGATACAGGTCATTAATGATCATCGAATAGGAAGTTACAATGATCTGTTGTTTCTTTAAAACTGCGGGTGAACCTGTCCGCTGGCTTCCATGGTGGATATATGGTATCAGTTCCGGCGCAAAGAATTTAAACTCCCGTTTCCAGTTTTCCAGCAGGGTGCCCGGAACAACGATAAGTATATGTTCCAGCAGTTTTCTTTCAATAACGCCTGATATGAGTGCGATGACCTGTGCTGTTTTACCAAGGCCCATGTCGTCAGCCAGAATACCGCCGATACGGTTAACGCAGCAATAAAGCAGCCAGCTGACGCCATCGCGCTGGTATGGATAAAGATCTCTGATGAACAGACTGGTATCAATACTATATGAACCAGCAGCGAAAATCCGGGTGAAGTCCGAAGACGTCTGATCAAACCTCACCAGCTTTAGTTCATCCCTTTTAGAAAAAAGATCCAGTGCGATATGCAGCGGCAGCGTCATCTGAGCGGAGACAGCATGTAAAAAGCCCTGACTAAAGGTGATAGCTTCCGGATCTACTGCATGACACTTGTTGTCTGCAATGTAATAACCCGTTTGCATAATTAGTTTAAGCGCTGACAGTTCTAGTTCAACCGGAGTTGCTCCCGTTAGTATGGGACGGACAGCTGCACAGTCCTCTTCCATACGAATATTAAAGACAATTTCTTTTAAAAGACGTTGAAATTTGATACTTCGTACCTGCTCATCAACTACCGGTGTATACCCCGCAATACCATCAGGCAGTGTGCCTCCTGTAATAACCGCATATATTTCATCCACAGTAAGGATGCGCGCCTCTCCGGCATCATCAGACAGGAACAACTCGCTGGTTTCCGGGTCCAGCATAAACACTGGAAAAGCAAGATCACCGGCATCACCGGCCCGGCCTCCGGCATTACGTTTTTGAGCTCTTGCTACTTTTTTCTGAATAGCATTGATTTTCCGTAAACCCTTTTCAGCAATTTTGTCCGGATCTTTTCCGGCAGCACGCAGCACCTCACGGGCCTCTTCGATATCTTCTTTAATGAGTTCCGAAAACGCTTCCAGCAGCTGGTCTATTTTTTCTTTATAACTTTTTTTCTCACTCATGATAGTTCACTTTTGATAACTGATCAATTACTTTTTCAGCCAGTCGCCTTAATCTTTTCTGGGCAAGCCGGACCTGTAATATATCAACAGCGTATTCATCTGCGATCTCACGCGGGGCAAGCCCGTCTTTCAGCGCCTTGTAGACGAGACACATCACCGGATCACCCCGCATGGCCTCTGCTATTTCCTGGTCCAGTTGTTTGCTGTAGAGTTCTTCGTCAGCAGTGTTTTCCACTGCATGATATTGGTCGGCGATGCCGTCTATCCTTTTTTCCCCTGCTGCGCCGGAGCGAAGCTCATTGATAATGATACTATTGGTCACACTTTGCAGATGATTCTGGAGATCAGGTTCTTTTTCGAGATCCCAGGCACGCTCGCCGGTATAGATCTTTTCAATCGCTGACAGCGCAATATCTTCAGCCTCCAGTCCTTTTGGTAATCGGTACTGCTTCCATTTACAATATTGCACAACGTAAGCGGTCAGCTTTATGATGACATCGTCCCAGTCTTGCGCATCCAGAATTTTCAGCAGGCCTTCATTCATACCGTTCAATTAACCTATTCAACCATATAGCTGATGAAAGTTCGTTTTTTCCCGCGGCCACTAATTTATTTTTAATACAGGTCATTATAATTTTTTTAAGGCCGTGGCAAAAAAGGTTTTTTCGTTAGCTATACCTTTTGAAACGCTTTAAATTCCAGCAGGACAGGTGGTGAAATTACGCAAAAATCCATCATCGGAAAATAAGCAGTGATACATAATGAAATTGAAATGGAAAAAGAAAGATTAAAATTCTGTATCGGAAGATACGACCACTATTACGATAGTGTAAACAACAAAAGCAATGTGCTGCTTGCGCTCGGTGTTTTCGTAACCGGTGGTTTAGTGGCCCTATATCCCTTTCTGGCCGATAAGGTAAACTGCACCCTTTGTGTTTATCTGATGCTTGGAGCCGAGATCTGCCTTGGGCTGGCTGCGGTACTTGTCACCAAAACAGCCACAACACCCTATCTGAGATCTGGTACAGATTCGCTCCATTACTTCGGCAGTGTAGCACAACTGAGTACCCAGCAGTTTGGCACTTTATCCGAACAGATGACGGAAGCGCAGGAAATTACCGATCTGAGGTGTCAGGTATCAGCACTGGCCAAAGGCCTGGCAATAAAATTTACCCGCCTGCGGGTGGCCAGCATTCTTATCATTATACAGTTTGCCCTTTTTATACCCTTATTAATTCTATTGCTAATAAATCTAAAAAAGTAACATCATGGACATTTACTCAAGTTATGCGGACAATATCAGGTCCGCCATCGCCAACGACCGAAAATCCGGCAACATTAACCTTTCAAACTTTTCCGGTATAGCCGGAGTGCGGAATGATTTCCAAAAAGCAGAAACGAGAACACGCCTGCTGAGCGAAACGCAGCAGGTCCGACCACTTAGCAGTCTGCAGAATATTGTGAACGAGCTCGGCCTGCATCCTAATTTTAATCAGCAGCTTGGCCTTCATCCGGATTTCGCCCATCTCAAGAATACCGGTAACATAGAAAAGCATTATATCCATTCTATGTTTATCGATATCAAAGGTTCAACCCATCTGTTTAAACGATATGAGCCCGAAACCGTTCTGGTTATTACAAACACGATACAACGCGCGGCAATTCACACTTGCATGATCTTCGATGGTTATATCCAGCGCCTGCATGGTGACGGCATGTTTGTTTATTTTGGTGGCAAAAGTCAGGATCCGGCTGAAGCGGCTAAACGTTGTCTGACAGCGGCCAGCCTGTTTACCTACTTTGTAAAAAATGACCTGAAGGAGATTTTTACTGAACAGGGTATTGAAACCATTTTTACGCGGATCGGCATTGATTACGGTAAGACGGCAGATGTGGTTTGGGCAATGGCCGGTATGGCTGAGATCAGCGAGGTAACAACCTGCAGTCTGCATACCAGCCTGGCAGCTAAAATGCAAATGCATGCCGAAAGCAATGGTGTTGTAGTGGGAGATAACATCAAAACGCTGGTTCCGACACCATTCTACAGCCCGGTATGCGGCCGCCCAGGCAAAGAAAACAACCGGTATATTTTCACTATTCCCGAAGAGAATTTTTACTACACGCAGCATGACTTCAACTGGCTGGGACACCTTAAAAGCCTGGACTACATTTCGACTAATCCTATGCTTGGCACCATAAACCTGAAACGCCGTGGCCAGGAGATCAACGTACTAAGATATACTGATAACCTCAAACCAATTGCCGTACAGAGCAAGCCTTATCTGCAGTAACATGAATCCCAAAAAAGCCGCGACCACAGATATTGCACGGATGTCTGATTTTTTCCCAAAACTCACACTGACCAGCAGAGAGGGTACCCCTCTCTGCTATGCCGGCGAAATTGATATCTGTGATTCGACAGGCGTTTACTGGGATACATTTAAGATCAGCTTAAAAGCACCGGCAAATTATCCACACGGTGTACCAGTTGTTCAGGAAACCGAATCAAGGATTGAACGGATACCTGACCGGCACATATCACCAAATGGCTTCTGTTGCGTGGCTATCGACCACGTGCTGCTACATCATGCGGCGAAGGGTTTAACGTTAACAGAGTTCGTTCAGCGGTATCTTTACCCTTACCTTGCCAATCACCTTTATTTTGAACGGGAGGGGCATTATGCAGATCAGGAGTATCTCCACGGTTTTGAAGGTGTTCAGCAGTTCTACAGAGAAACTATGAATGCACCGGATGCTGAAACAGCAATTAAATTACTGGAGGGTGTATTGCTGAGAAAGCAGCCGTCACGAAACAGCCCCTGCTTCTGTGGTAGTTCAAAAAAATTCAAGTATTGCCATATGGCGGCTTCTGAATATTTATCAAAAATCGGTCACGGTAAATTAAAAGAGGATCTGCATTCCTTTAAAAATAAAGGGCCTTAAAGAAAGCAGATTGAAAATGCTCACACGGCAATAATATTTTAGGATTTATTTATGAAAATATGGCGTGTGAAAATATTATTTTGAATTAATCGTACCTTTAATAACCTATCCAATTATTATATGCCAATTGTAAGCTTTCCTAGTATTCGCAATCAGATATTTGCCGAACGCCGTAACTTCATCCTTCATCATTTCCAAAAAGCAGCATTTAATGTCGAAGTGACATTGGTTAGCGTCACCCCCTTTGTAATAGAATATGGTGATGACCAAGTTTTGATAACAAATAAATCTGACGATAATTTTATTGACGACTTTGACATGGTTGTTTTAGCGGGACGAAAACCGACAAAAAAAGATTTCGAAACCAGTAATTTAAAATTATCACACTGGCTTAAGCATCCTTTAATAATTACGGTTAGCCCCAAGGAGGTTATTGATTCATGGACGAATCGGTTCTTTTTTTTAAAAGAAGATCCCATTAATGCGGTCCCTGGTCTTCGGCCTCCTCAATTGGGCGCGTTGCATTCGATACTTGGGCATACTCAAAATGCAGATGACATCGGTATTGTCGTTATGCCCACTGGTACAGGGAAAACAGAAACCATGCTGTGTACCATGGTTTCCAATAAGTGCGAAAAGCTATTGGTTACTGTTCCATCAGATTCTCTGCGGGGACAATTAGCCGGGAAATTTCTAACGCTGGGTTTATTAAAGGAGTTTGGCATTGTTGGCGCCGACGCTTTTAATCCTATTGTTGGTATAATTGGCAATAAAATACTTGACCCCAACCAGCTTACAGAATTTATAGATAAAGTAAATGTGGTGGTTACCACTATGAGCATTGCAGCGGGCGGAACAAACGAAATTCAGCAATTAATGGCTGAGCGTTTTACGCATTTATTCGTAGATGAGGCCCATCATTCTGAAGCTGGTACATGGCAGCAATTTATAAGCAGATTTGACAAGGAAAAGGTTTTTCTATTCACAGCTACTCCGTATAGAAATGACGGAAAAAAAATAAAGGGCAAGTATATTTTTAACTTTTCTCTTAAAAAGGCTCAGGAGCAGAAGTATTATAAAAAGATCAATTTTTTACCGATTCGTGAATATGATAAAAAGAAAGCGGATGAACTTATAGCTGAAAAAGCTATTGAGCAATTGAGAAAAGATAGAGCAGATGGTTTTCCGCATATCATTATGGCGAGGTGCATGAACAAAGAACGCGCAAATGAGGTATTCCCGTTTTACGAAAAGCATGCTGATTTAAAGCCGGTGGTTGTATACACTGGTCGACCTGGACTAATTGATTTGATTCGTGCAATCAGACGCAAGGAGCATTCTATTATTGTCTGTGTGGATATGCTTGGTGAAGGTTTTGATCTGCCAGAATTAAAGATTGCTGCAATTCACGATGAGCGACAGAGCCTGCCAATAACATTGCAGTTCATTGGGCGTTTCACACGTACTGCATATGATTTGTTGGGCGAAGCAAGTTTTATTACAAATTCGGCCTATCCACCAATCAAAGCAGAGCTGGACCAATTGTACGCAAAAGATGCGGATTGGAACCTGCTGTTACCCGTTCTTAGTGAAGCTGCTACTCAAAAGGAGATAAATTTTAAAGAGTTTTTATCGGGATTTGAAGATTTGGATGACTCCAATATCCCTTTTCAAAATATCAATCCTGCGCTGAGTACAGTGATTTTTAGACATGATGGAGATACCTGGCACCCAAACAATTGGCGGGAAGGAATCAGTAATTTGAACACCTATGAGCATCAGTATAGTAGTGTTAATTCACATGAAAATACACTGGTTATTGTACTTGGTAAAATCAGCCGGGTAGATTGGGGAGACTTTGATACTGTTCAGAATTTAGAATGGGATATGATCACCCTATTCTGGGATCTCCGCCCGGACGTAAACCGGATATTTATTAATACTTCGATCAAAGGTTTACATACAGAAAAATTAGTCCATGCTATTTTTGAAGGAAATACAACAAAGGTTACCGGAATGGAAGTCTTTCGTATTTTCCATGAGGTTCATCGGTTATCATTGTTTAATGTAGGTGGCAGACCTGGTATAGGGCAGGATATAAGTTTCCGCTCATTTTACGGCAAAGGTGTGCAGGATGGTTTAGATATGCTGGAACAAGGCACTCTCATTAAAAATAACATATTTGGAGTCGGTTATAAAGATGGAGAAAAAGTTTCGCTCGGCTGTTCAGTTAAAGGGAAAATATGGTCCTATTTACGTGGCAATCTTGACGAATTGACCGACTGGTGCAGAGTAGTAGGAGATATAGTTGAAGACCCGGCAATTAATCCAAATACGGTATTAGAACACACATTACAGGTTAAAAAAATATCAGCAAGGCCACCTCAGAAAGCTGTCGCTGTAGACTGGCATCCGGAGATGTATCAGTTTACGGATAGCCGATATGAGATATACCTTAACGGAATTCGTTACTATTTATGGGAAATTGATATCGAGACTGATGACGACCAGAATAATCCTAATCTCCTTTTTTCACTTAGTACGGAACAATTTGAAGTGCAGTTTGAGTTAGTGTTATCAGAGATTATGGTTGACGGTAAACCACAACCAACATTTAAGATTAATAAATTGGATCAAATAGATGCACGAATTGAATTTGGGTCAACCATCCAGCCGCTGGATGAGTTTTTTCAAAAATACACACCTGTGTTTTGGTTCGCAGACGGTGCTCAATTGCTTCAAAATCAATATATCAAACCTCGTGAGCAGGCAGCATTATTCCCACTTGATCGTATTATTAGCCAAACGTGGCCCGGTGTTGCTTTAAACAAAGAATCACAGGGGGTGACACCATATGTTCAGGACTCCATACAGTATGCTTTTATACAACAAATTCTTAATGATTATCAAATCGTATATGACGGTGACGGTAAAGGAGAAATAGCAGATATTATTGGGATTAATGATTCGGATCAGCAAATAGATGTTCACCTATTTCATTTGAAATACGCAAAAGGAGGAGGTGTAGGTAATGACATTGATAACTTTTATCAAGTTTGCGGACAAACTCAAAAATCCGTTAACTGGAAATATAAGCCAGGGAAAGATTTTTTTGAGCAGTTATTCAGGAAATTAGACAAAACCGAAAGCGGCGTGACATGCAGTCGTTTGATTAAAGGAACAACGGATCAACTTGAAGCACTTTTAACAGCAGCAAAATGGACTAAAAAAATGAAATTTCATATGTCAATTGTCCAACCAGGGATGGCTAAAGCCAATGTATCCAATGACATTCGGTTGCTGTTGGGAAATACTGCGCATTATCTGCATGTAGTTGCCAACATCGACTTAAAGGTTTATTCCAGCTAGTGATTTACAATCGACCGCTTCGCACGGTGCCAATATCTGTTAAAAAGAGTCAATGGATAGTTATTAGAGGATTCTTACCAGCATTAATAATTTATTCTTTATCAATTTGTTATTACTACATTGCTCTATATTATATCTGAAAGTCTATAAATTATTGACATTCAGCTAATAGTCATTACGGCCTAACTCACAATTACACCAACGATGGATTTAAATATTAAACAAAGATTTGTATTAGTTGGTATTTACGCCGCCATCATTTTAAGCATTGGCTATTACTTTTGTGGCAATTGGCAATTTGTTGTGGATTCAAACAATAAATTAAACTCCGTTCTAATTGCTACCGGGCTTGCTTTAATTCTCAGCACCTATATAACAGAACCTTATTTTTCAAAACCGGTAGATGTGATTACCAGGTGGGTTGCTATATTCTTATTCCTTATTGGCTTTAACAGAAAAAGTGATTTGACCTTGTATAGTTATTGGATAGCTGCGTCAATTATTTTTATTGCTGTCGCTTTGTTGCTGATTTTAATACATGGATTTAAAAAATCAGAAAAATTTCAGCGAATAAGTGTTGACATTATCTGTAAAATTTCAAGACCAGAAATTGTTTTCTCCCTTCTGTATTTTGACATTGTAACTTCTCTTTTTCAAAATGACAAAACCGAATATCCCGTTTTAATAGGCTTTGGATTATTATTACTTATTAATAAGCCTTTTGTCTGGACAATCAAATGGGTCACCAATCTTCTGACCTATGCTTTCAGCAAAACGGATACAGGTGATTTTATAGGCCAGGCTATCGGCCATGAAAGTGAGGATTTCTACAATGTAGAAATTCCTATAGATAATCCATTTAGGCAAAAGATATTGAAGGGGAAGTTGGTCTATCTTGAAAATATTACCAATGGCGTTGCGGGTATGGTGATAAGTGAAATCATACTGTTAAATAAAAAATGGGTACAGGTTGTATCGTTAAGAGATAATGACAAAAACCTTGTCTCCTTTAATTTAAAGTCCCATAATCCATTAGCAGGACAGAAAACTATCTATTCAAAAACTAATGCCGTCTATTTCTTAAATATTGATGAGTTGGACGATGAAGTTAAGGTCCTTATTCAGGCAAACCCTGTTCACCGCGACTTTGACAATTTAATCGGCTATATATGGAAGGGATCGACCATAAGTTTAGGCAAGTTCAGGAAGCTATTTGATGATAGATTTCTTATTGAAAAAAATATCGGTGAAGGCACAATTATTCAAACGGAAATTGCCGATCAGGAGGTGCTTTATCAAATCATAGATGCGAGAACAGATGAAGAAACCTTAGAACATAGGGATTCAAACGGGTTTACAGTAGGAACAGCTCAAAAGCTTGGGAAATATGATTTTACGGAAAACGAGTTAAATACAGTTAAGTGGCTACCTGAAATCTATACGCCATTATTTCTGCTCAACCCCCGGACAATTGCGTATAGCCCAAAAGAATTTATTGGCAAATTACCAAACACACATTACGGAATACCTATAAAATCCCCCAATGAACTGGTAACCCATAATACTGCAATTTTAGGGATATTAGGTATAGGAAAGTCTTGTTTAACATTTGAATTATTACAAAAGCTAATCGAAACAACAGATGTAAAAATATTTTGTATTGATTTGACCAATCAATATGCGAGGGAGTTAAAGCGGTATATTGATCCAAATTTAATACAGGAGGACATTCCAGAGGCAGCCAAAGAACAATTGAGAATAAATAACCAAAGTGCGGGACAGGCTGAAAATATTTCAACATGGGGAAATGAAGCATTTTATAAAGCTACAATTGGCACTGAAATTAATACTTTTGCCGGTTCTGCAAAAAGGGTATTAACTTTAAACCCGGATTGGCATCAAGTTTCTAAAGCAGCCAGCAGCTTTAAGATAACAAATAAAATAGATTTAACTGCTTCGGAGAAGACCCGGATTATTACTGAAAGGATATTTGCGAAAGCGCAGGGATTAGGTGAAACTATAGATGCAAGATATCTTATTGTGTTTGAAGAAGCGCATTCCTTGGTCCCTGAATGGAACTCTGTGTCAAGTGATGGCGACAAAAATGCAACAAATGGGATAGCCAAAGTGATATTACAGGGAAGAAAATTCGGACTGGGTTCAATGGTTGTTACGCAAAGAACCGCCAATATTAGTAAAAGCATACTTAACCAATGTAATACGATATTTGCGCTAAGGGTATTTGATGATACAGGAAAACAATTCTTAGAAAACTACATTGGTTCAGACTATTCTAATTTGTTACCAACATTAGAAGAAAGGCATTGTATTGCAATTGGAAAAGCGATGAAATTAAAGCAACCTGTTATTTTGGAATTAAATGATATGAAGGATATTATACTCCCTGAACCTGATAATGTTATTGGAGCGGCATAATTAAACCTTATGTATATATGGAAGAGTTTCCTGTATTAAAATATACTGCTCAACTTTATTTTCATCCTTTTAAAGATAATATTCCAATGGACGAAAGGGATGACGCGCCGATTCAAATAGCATCAGGCGTATTCATTAAAGGGACCTCAAAGTATTTTCTATTAACCTGCAAGCACGTTTTTGACAATATTAAAGCAGAGGATGTAATTATATTAACAAGCTTAGGCTTTGCATTAAGGCTGCCTGATAACATAAAGTTCATCAATAATGATACTGATAGTATCGACTTAGCAATGGTGGAATTTAAAAATGAAAGGCTTGAACACCTTAAGGCCCACTATTCCTTTTTGCCTCTTAAATATCTCGGATTCAATCACATTTTTGATGATGATCTATTTTATATGCTTTTCGGGTTCATTAATAAAAGAACGGACTTAAAAGATCATGCATTCTATGTAGAATCGTTTGGATATTTAACGAACACCAGGACCTATAAAAAAATTAAGGAATTAGGCTTTAATTATACGGAAAATGTCACTTTAGAATATAATATACGTAAACAAGGTGATTTTAACGACGATACCAGAAGACTAGGGCCTAAGGATCTGAAGGGTTTAAGCGGTGGTGGAATCTGGTTGTCTGTAGCAGGAAAAAGAGCTAATACTTACAAGTATATTTTGGTGGGAATCATGATCGAGGAGAGACTAGACAGAGGATTTGTCATTGGCACTAAAATCGAGCTTATTAAAAACGTAATTATTCCGGACTAAAGTGACCACGTTATTGTGAGCTGATAAATACAAGGGGAGTATTTGTTTATTGTGCCGATTTGATAATAGTCCTAATAGGACGTTTGTTCATCAAAGGCACTACCTAACACACGTAAATCTTCGACAAAGCGGTGTGTGAAGTGTCCCTCACGGGCTACCTCAAAAGCCTCAAGTCGAAAGATTTGAGGCTTTCTACTTTCTAAACAGCGGTGACCAAATCAATTTTGCACCTACATTCCCGGCAAGCGGGGAACAATTAACGGAGGTTATGGCCGTTATTATATCATACACCAAATATAGTGCGGGATGGAGCAGTTGGTAGCTCGTCGGGCTCATAACCCGAAGGTCGTAGGTTCGAGTCCTGCTCCCGCTACCGAATCGGACAAGCTTGAAAAATCAAGTTTTGTCCGATTTTTTTTTGCCCCTAACTTGCTGTTAATTAAGTAGATTAGATTGGCGGCTTCGTTCATTCGAGTGGTTCGATAAGCCTTATCTAAACAATCGTCCAAATCAAACAATGTTTTACCGAAACCAGTTAGCTTCGCTTCCAGGCTAAGCAACTTGTTTTCACACTCAGCATTGATCGTTTTATAGTCGTTGCTGTCGATAGCATCATCAAGCAGGAGCTTCCTTGCCTCTTTTAGCATAAGCTTTGTGCCTTGGAAATTGACTTAAATAAGCTCAGGGACATTCTTTCTCTTTTTTAGTACAGCGTCTTCTCGGCTCGTTAATTATCCCAGATAAGTTTTTAACGTTTTTGAACGGGTACTGGCACGCAACCTGGCCAATGCCTTATCTTTAATTTGCCTTACACGTTCGCGGGTAAGATGATATTTTTCACCGATCTCTTCCAGGCTATGTGCGTGCTGATTCTTCAACCCGAAAAACAGTTCTAAAACCTCCCTTTCTTTTTCATCAAGCACGCGCATACTATCGGACACCTCGATGCTGAGGGATTCGTTCATCATTTCCTTGTCTGTTCCAGGCTCAGCGCTTTGTAACACATCAAGCAAAGTATTATCTTCTTCACTGGAAAAAGGGGTGTCATACGATAAGTGCCTGCCTGAATGCGACAAGGAATTGCTTACCTTTTCAACCGTCGTTTCTAAATCTTCTGCCAATTCTTCGGGAGTTGGCTGCCTTTCATAAATCTGCTCCAACTTAGAAGCGGCTTTAGCGATTTTAGAAAGATCGCCCACCTGATTTAATGGTAACCGCACCATTCGCGATTGTTCGCCAATAGCCGACAGGATAGACTGACGGATCCACCATACTGCATACGATATAAATTTAAAACCCTTTGTTTCGTCAAATCGCTTTGCCGCTTTGACCAGGCCAAGGTTGCCCTCATTGATCAGGTCGCCGAGTGTCAGGCCGGAACTTTGGTATTGTTTTGCGACAGAGACCACGAACCGCAAGTTTGCAGTTGTCAATCTTTCCAACGCAGCCTGATCGCCCTCCCTGATTTTTTGAGTCAGGATCACTTCTTCTTGTGGCGTAATCATTGGAATCTTTGCAATGTCTGACAAATATTGATTCAACGACGCTGTCTCACGATTGGTGATCGACTCACTAATTTTAAGTTGCCTCATTTTTTAAAAATACTTTTTAAGTGAATGCTAAAGATCCTTGCCTTAGAATGCGCGAAAAGCAGAAATGATTCTCTAAGAGATTTTAGCGAAGTTGCTGGTGCCTGCGGAAGAAAGGGTATGTAAAAATCTTTAACATACAAATATAAGCACAGGACTAGAAAAGAGTGTTAATTGGATGTCAAGAAGTTAGGAAGCCATATCAACAGCACAGAACTAACAAGATTGACACGTACGGCGGCTGGTGCAGTTCGTTTTAGAAAAAGGTATACTTCGTTCATGGATCGGGAATTACACGTAAGAATATGTCAAAATATTACTGCTCTTCAAAGTATTCCCTGATTATCATTACTTTTAGTGGTTTATCCGTACCATGCCTCAACAACTTAAAGATTTAAATTATTGGCAATCCGGATCGCCGTACCGCGGCACCATAGTTTTTTTGACAGTCTTTTTCACAGCAGCTTAACCAAAAAGCTGGCCTTCCGCACGCCTGTCCCCCTGCTGTTGATCAGGGAAAAAATAACTGCGGTAATGCTGAAGGCTAAAGGATAACGCTATAATTCATTTTCATAGGTTTCAGGATGCACGGAGGGATTATATTTCGGGCTGTTCTTTACATCATTGACAGTGATATCAGCATACACTGCGGATTCTTGCCATTTGACCTGGCTGATCCATTTGGTCGCGATCAGTACCTGCTCTCCGGGAAACCAGTGGCCGGTATCCACCACCAGGAAATGGATGCGCCAATTTTGATCATCGATAATAAAATCTTCCACGTCGCCAATTTCGCCATTGGTAGCATGGATGCGGTAACCTATAACCTCGTCAATGCTGCGCAGATGCGGGTCGGCTGGCTTGTCGTGGTTTGCCGCTGCCAAAATGCTTTCCTCAAACGGGATGCGGGATTCCATCATCCCCGATAGCCCCATGCCGCCATAAAACCCAGCTCCGCCGACGCCCATATAGGGCCAGCCATAATGGGTATAAAGGTCTATTTCCTGCTGGCGGGAAACGGTTCTTTCTGTATCTATGTCTGGGCTGTGCTTAATTTGTGCTTTGGTCAGGTTAACCGGGAAGGTTTCGTTTGCCCAGTCTGGTTCTTTTAAAGCGGAAGGGGGAATGAGTACTTTGCGGCCAAACAACCAGCTCCCGGTTTTAACGATCAGGTAACGTATCGTCCAGGTTTCGTCATCAAAATAAAACTCCTCCACTTTACCAAATTCACCGTCAGTGGCGCCCATTCTGAAGCCCACTAAACCTTTTACATTCCGTCTCATGATTCCCTTCGGTTTATAAGCAGTAAATTATATTACCGCAAAAATCATGCTGAAATGTTTGAAAATCAAGCATAAACGACGTGAATTGCTATCCGTTAAACGGCTTCAAATTCCTTAGATGGGGTTTGTTTAAATGAGCTATGATCGTTTAAGTTAAAATCAAAGAATAAATTATTATTTTAGGTTTTTATAAACCTGAATTTGAAAACATTTGGTCGTGTATTATTAGCCGTTTTTGGTATAATTATCCTTTGCTATATAGGTATTCCAAGTCGCCTAATTTCAATTAATATTGATAAAGATACGTTGGCAAGGTTTAAAAAAGCCAACCATACACTTATTAAAGCGCAATTACAGGCACCGCACAATAGCGTTGTAGGACTAACTCAATTTCTTCCATTTGAATATGGACGCATTACAAGCACCCAACAGGTTGATGAACTTTTCCCTTCCTTATCATATAAGGATAGAAATGAAATTAAATCATTATTTAATGATGGTGATATTATTGAAATAGACATGCACGAACAAAGTTGCATCAGCTACAAGCTAAAAAAATCGTTACAGTGCTATCTAATTAACAGTAGCGCAGAAACGCTTTATTTAATCCACAATAATAACTGCGATTGCAGTTGCGAAAAAAAAGGACATGACAGTAAAGATAAAAGTGACATTAAAAACTTAGGGGATGGGTGGTTTAGGGTAGATATAATAGAACATCGCGAACCCTTTCGAGGGTGATTAGGATATATACTCATCTATAAGAGATGCCAACATTAATTATACAACTACTTCAACTGCTCTCCAAAAAAATCAATCGTCCTCTTCCAGGCAAGTTCTGCGGCGGCTTTATCATAACGGGGTGTAGTATTGTTATGGAAGCCATGGTTCACATTCTCGTAAATAAATGCCTGGTATTTTTTCCCATTCGCTTTTAAGGCGGCTTCGTAGGCCGGCCAGCCCTCTGTGATCCTGGTATCCAGCGATGCATAATGCAGCATCAAGGGGGCCTTAATTTTAGGCACATCCGCGGCAGCAGGCTGGCTGCCGTAAAAAGGCACAGCTGCAGCCAGTTCCGGTATACGAACGGCCATCATGTTGGCTATCCCGCCGCCAAAACAGAAACCAACAACCCCCACTTTGCCGTTACAGTCGGGGTGCTTTTTAAGATATTCATAGGCCGCTATAAAATCTTCCTCCATTTCGCCTTTATCCCTTTTGCTTTGCATAGTGCGTCCCTCGTCGTCATTACCCGGGTAACCGCCAAGTGGTGTAAGTGCATCGGGCGCAAGCGAAATAAATCCAGCCAGGGCGGCCCTTCTGGCAACGTCCTCAATGTAAGGGTTCAGGCCCCGGTTTTCGTGAACTACTATAATGCCGCCAAGCTTCTTTTTAGCATCTGCAGGTTTTGATAACAACCCTTTGATAGTTCCGCCGCCTTTTGGTGAGGGATAAGTGATATATTCTGATTTCAAGCGGGGATCATCGGGCGTTACCTGCACGTTACCTTTATAATCGGGCGTCAGGAAACTCATCAGCGCGGGTACGGTTAACCCGCCAACCGCATAAAAAGATAGTTTTTCTAAAAACCCACGCCGGTCAACCCGGTTGTGCGCGTAATCATCATACAGGTCAAATACTTCCTGTTTAACGTCTTCTTTATTGATCTGGCTCATAATTATAGGCTTTATTCAAATATAAATAATTCATAGCAATTGCTTGATCAATTGCTGATCAATACCTTGAGCGCTTTTTCTTTCGCGCCGTTTTGAAACACCTCATAGGCTTCCAAGATCTGATCGAGTTTGAACCTGTGAGTTATGAGTTTGTTGGGTGATATCCTTTTCGATGCCACGGCATTTAAAAGCATTGGCACTGTGTTAGTATTGACCAGGCCGGTGGTTAGGGTGATGTTTTTAATCCACAACTCCTGGATCTGAAAATCCACACTTTTTCCGTGTACGCCCACATTGGCAATATGCCCGCCAGGCCTAATTATGTGCTGGCAAATGTCAAAGGTTTGGGGTAGCCCTACAGCTTCTATGGCCACATCAACACCTTCTCCATCTGTAAGTTCATTGATAAATTTAGCAACATCCCCGGTGCCGGAATTAATTGTGTGGGTAGCGCCTAATTTTTTTGAAAATTCCAGCCTGTTATCATCCGTATCCATCATTACAATATTAGCCGGCGAGTAAAACTGTGCCGTTAGCAGGGCAGCCATCCCAACAGGGCCCGCGCCTACAATGGCTATAGTATCTCCCGGTTTAACATTCCCATACTGTACGCCTATTTCATGCCCGGTAGGCAGTATATCACTTAGCATAATGGCGGTTTCATCATCTACTGTTTCGGGGATCTTGTGCAGGCTATTATCCGCATAAGGTATCCTCACATACTCCGCCTGCGTGCCATCGATAAGATGCCCTAATATCCATCCCCCATCCTTACAATGGGCGTACATCTGTTTTTTACAATAGATACAACTCCCGCAAGCGGTAATACAGGAAATGATCACTTTGTCTCCCTTTTTGAACTGCGCGACGCCGGAACCTATTTCCTCTATAATACCAACACCCTCATGGCCCAAAATGCGGCCACTGGCCACCTCTGGGTTTTTCCCTTTCAGGATCCCCAGGTCAGTTCCGCAAATGGTCGTATGAACAATACGGACAATGGCATCTGTCGCTTTTTCTATTTGAGGTTTCGAAACATCGGCTAAAGTGATGTTATGCTCCCCGTGGTAAACCAAGGCTTTCATAGATGATCATATTAAATTAGTGAATTAACATAAGTATAAAAGAGTATTATACTATAGTAGTTAGTAGTACCCTTTACTACAATAACATGTAAGAGTTGTTTCAACCAAAATGATCAATCGGTAATAATGGCTACAGGTTTCTCCATTCAACTGTCAATATCCGTACACCTGCTGTTCGGTACCGTACGGTATTTGCCATCAATAACACCATAATAAATACATTATCAAATAATTATAAGTTTGGCTTGTACCATATTTAAACGATACAATCCCGATTATCCATTCGATTTTAAGTTTATGGATGAATCCTACAAGATCAAATTCCAGGATGAGAAGAACACTGGGCAAGTGGTAGCAGTATTTGCCGGCCTAAGTATATTTATATCGTGCCTGGGCTTGTTTGCGCTGGCGGCCTGCATGGCCGAAGGCCGCATTAAAGAGATAGGCATACTTAAAGTACTTGGCGCTTCGGTAGCGCGTATTACCGCCCTACTCACAAAAGACTTCCTGATATTAGTGCTCATTTCTTTTGTTATCGCATCGCCGGTGGCCTGGTGGCTGATGAGCAAATGGTTACAGGATTATCCATATCACACAAATTTAAGCTGGTGGATATTTGGGCTTACCGGGCTGGGCTCTGTCCTTATTCCTTTTTCAACAGTAAGTGTACAAGCTATAAAGGCGGCTATTGCTAACCCGGTTAAAAGCTTGAAAACAGAGTAAAAGCAACCCGGGAGCCCTTAATAAATAGTAAACAAGCCTCTTAATAAGGGGCTTGTTTGTTTGAAGGGGTTACGCTGCAGTGTCATCTGGCAAAAGAAACCGTAATGGACTGATTGGGCCTAAAGGGATAAAATCAAATTCCATCATACCGGCTATACCTAAAGGCAACTTTTCCAAAAGCTGATGCGCTTCGGCAGGGTCGGTAATGTTCATAATGAATACTACGCCGCTTATATCAGGCTTTACGTACCACATTTCTATTTTGCCTGTAAGATAGAGGCGCACGGTAGCAGGTACTTCTTTCACCATCACCGGGAATCTTGTTTTAGGATCCATGCCCTTTTCTGTCCAACGGCCAATGGCCAGTATTTTTGTTGTAGGGGTGGTTAAGTCTATTGGATTACTGATTTGTTCGTTGTTCATAATAATTTGTATTTGTTATAAGCAAAGGTCATAAGTTGGGCGGCCCATTCACTTGCCAATTGGCAAGAAATGACTGTGGTTTTTTTGTTCAGATATTTATTAAGTTAGTAGTCAGTAATACATCAACCACATATTTAACCCACTATGAGCAAAGAAAACCTTGCTTTGTTTTTCCGAAACACAAACCTGGTTTCTTTATCAGGCGCAAAAGAAATTGCCGATCAATTTGAACATAAGGCCATTTTAAAAACCCAACTCCAGCTTATGGCAGGTAAAATATGTAATGAATACCTTTTCCTGGAAAAAGGCTACATGCGTGCTTTTGCACATGATACAGAGGGCAATGAGGTAACAACAAATTTTTGTTCGCCGGGGCAGGTGGTATTTGAGGTCTCCTCTTTTTTCAATCGCACCCGGTCAAAAGAAAATATCCAGGCATTAACAGATTGCGAAGGTTGGTATATTACGTATGAGCAGCTCAATAATCTTTTCCACTCGCTTCCCGAGTTTAGGGAGTTTGGCAGATCGATACTTGTTAAAGGATTTGCAGAACTTAAAACCAGGATGCTATCTATGATAACCGAAACCGCCGAAGAGCGGTATGAGCTACTACTAAAAACCAATCCCGAAATTTTTCAGCATGCCCCCTTGAAAAATATCGCGTCTTACCTTGGCATCACAGATACATCTTTAAGCAGGATCCGTAAGGAAATATCCAGAAAACAGTAACGCGTTCATTTCTTGTCATTTGGCAAGGTGCCGCCTTGTTTAATTGGGTTCCTTTGTTTTATAAACAATTAAGCAATGGAACATTTACCAAATTACATCAGCATCGTATTTATACTAACGGCATTACTCACTTTGCTGCTATTGTATAAAGCTTCTAATTATTCAAAAAGGGTTATGGTTGTTATAGTACTGTGGCTGGTATTACAGGCTGTTGTAAGCCTATCGGGGTTTTATGAGGTTGCCGGCGGTGTGCCACCAAGGTTTGCACTATTGTTAATGCCACCGGTGCTGTTTATTGCTATTATGTTCCTAACAAAAACAGGGCGAAACATAATAGATGGCTTTGATATAAAAACCCTAACGTTGCTGCATGTGGTAAGGATACCGGTAGAACTTACTTTATACTGGTTGTTTTTACATAAGGCAGTACCCATGGTTATGACCTTTGAGGGCAGAAACTTTGATATCCTTTGCGGACTAACCGCACCGGTAGTTTATTATTTTGCATACATTAAAAACGTATTTGGTAAAAAAGCGTTGCTGGTATGGAACATCATTTGTTTATTACTGCTTACAAATATTGTTGTTACAGCAGTGCTATCTGTGCCGTTGCGTTTCCAGCAATTTGGCTTTGAGCAGCCTAACATCGCCTTTTTTTATTTCCCTTTTGCGTGGCTTCCCTGCTTTGTTGTACCTGCTGTATTATTTGCGCACTTGGCGGTTATAAGGAGGTTGATAAAGTAAAGTAGTAGCGTATAGCAACGAGACAGAGAAAGGTCGAATTGTTAAGCCAGTTATATTATCAAACGCTAACCGGGCCTGCTTTTTCGGTAATCTTCTTCCAGATAGAATATCCCCCGTAAGTAAACATCAGGGCAATAAATATATAAACCCAGACAGACAGGTTGCGACCGGCAATTACCAAATAAAGGTAGGGCATACTAAAACTAATGCATGCAATAAGTAAAGGCGTAAGAACAGGCTTTTTAGCTCTTAATGTTTTCAGCACCCAGCCAAGTGAGGTAAAAAAACATAATTTACTTACTAAATAAAGGCTCCCCAATATAAGTGGATCAACCTCGTGTTTCTCGCCCAGGCCAATAACCCAGTCTTTAAATAGTGTAAGGTAATCCGTCATTATCTGCAAGATATGAATAACAAGTTTATGTAGTGTGCATTTGTGCGAATTATTACTTTAATGTTGCTTTCGCTTATTACTTAAGTACTTGCGCACGGGGATATCATAAGCCACCATTACTCCCCAGGCTATGCCAACCAATAGTATTATACTTGTTATAATGACGATGGCTAACTGTGCAGTGGCGGGTTTGTGGGTGCCATAATAATTACCAAATGCCCATATTACAGCATAATGTGTCATATACAGCGGATAGGAGATCTTCCCTGAAAACACGCAAAGTTTTTTAAAGCCGGGAGTAAGTATAGCCCCTGCACCTAATGCAATTAGCAACGGAAAGTAGAATAATACTACCAGCGATTCTGATAGCCAGTTCCATTTAGAAAACGGCATAATAAAGGCTAATACAAGCAATACCGAAAGGCCTATAAAACCCAGCCTGTTTTTAATGATCCAGTTAGAACGGTAAATAAGCAGCCCCGCTAAAAACGAATAAGAGATACGTGCGCCGCCATGCCAAAAGCTATTTCCGTCCCATCCACCCATTAAGTTAGCTGCATTATAAGCTACAAAGCAAATAGCTGCTGCCGAAAATATGGTCATTAAAAGCAACCAGCAGCGGCCAACCCTGTAAAGGATAAAGGCATAAAATATATTGGCCACATATTCCCAGAATAACGACCATGATGGGGCATTAAAACCAAACAGGTTAAAAGCCCGTTCCTGCATAATCGGGAGGGGAATAAGAAAAACGGAACACAGAAAGATCAATATAACTTTGCCGGTACTATATAATTCGGGGTGGCCGCCAAACGGGTCGAAAAGAAAGGTGAGCAAACCTAATACCGATCCTAATATTACCAAAGGATGCAGCCTTATCAACCTGGATTTGAAAAACTCCCAAACCCCCATTTTACCAATACGGTCGTCATAGGCATATCCAATAACAAAGCCGGATAGGCAGAAAAAGAAGTCGACCGCTAAAAAACCATGTGCAATAAAATTTTTGCTGTAATCTGAAATAGCCATTTCCATAAAATGGAAAGCCACTACTGCTATGGCTGCTACTCCTCTTAATCCATCAAGGATATCGAAATGTTGTTTAGGTTTTAGAATATCCGGGCTTATTTTATTCATACTTATGGTTCTTCTATACATCAACTTATCATGATGTATAGAAGAACCAATAATAACAATTTCGGCTTAATAACACCGCCCGGATTTTATTGCGCGCTTAAATAAGCCTCCAAATTATCTAATCCGGCGGTAAAGCCTTCCTGGAAGCCCATTTGCATGAGCGTTTCCATATCAGCTTCCTTATCAAAAGTTATTTCGATGTTTACCTTGCTCGCGTTGCCAGTTCCGGTAAATTCTTTTTCCCAGTTCATTATAGGGAAATCAGTATTTGGATTACCTTCTTCATCACTAAACGCAACCGAATTGACGATTCGTTTTTTGGGTTCGATAGTTTTATAATTCTCTATGCACCACGAACCGTCGTCCTCCGGCCCTATCATGAGGTATAGCCAAAAACCGCCTTCTCTAAAATCCATTTTTTTTGTTTCGGTCCTGTAAGGTTTTGGTGCCCACCATTGGTCAAGTATCTCACTTTTTGTCCATGCTTCCCATACACGCTCTAACGGTGCATCAAACTCTCTTACAACAGTAAGTTTTTTGTTTTGCAGGTCTTTTGAAAAGACAGTTTCTCTTTTAGTCATGATGTTTTATTTTGTGGTTTTTAATAAGTTGTCCAATTGATCAAAACGGGTCTCCCATATAGCGCGGAATTGTTCCATCCATATATCCACCTCTTTCATTTTTTGCACATTAAAATGATAATGGATCTCACGGCCGCTTTGTTCCTGTTTTACCAACTCACATTCGGTAAGTATCTTAATGTGTTTGGATATAGCTTGCCTGCTACTGTCAAAATGTTCGGCAATAGCGTTTGGCGTCATTGCGTGTAAAGCCAATAAAGTTAAAATTGCCCTGCGGGTAGGGTCGGCAATCGCCTGAAATACGTCTCGTCTCATATCAATTCGCAACCGTTTGATTGCAAATATAAACGCAACCTATTGATTGCGCAAATTTCTTTTCAATTATTTGGATAATCGAGCTTGCAGATATTGATAATTAGGTCACAATGGTTAGGATAGTATGCCAAACCTGTTGCAAAAAAATGCCTCATAGATTTCTCTAAGAGGCATTTCTATTGATACCTTAAACTATGGAAGTTAACTTAAAAGGCCTCATTCAGCCCCAAAAAGAAACCCCGTGCGCCATATTTACCCCAGGCATAATCCAAACATAAGTTGGTGCGTGTAGCTTTATTGAATAACACACGTAAACCGGCACCACCACCGGGCTGCCATTGCTCAAATAGCTTGGTACCCAATCCGTCATCGCTGGCGGTTTGCATATTTACGAAGGCAACACCGCTTAAAAACTTGTTTTTTGTTATAGGAAAGCGATATTCAACCTCTGAATAATCGTACTGCGGCGATTTAAAATAACCAACGGTGTATCCCCTTCCGCTCCGAAAGGCTCCGTCCTTAGCTGTTCCGGGTAGTTCCAGGTAGGGCAGGGCGCCGCTCACCAGGTACGATCCCCAGTTCCAAAAGGCAATAACGTGTTCAGGGTTTGAAGATGATAGGCTAAAGTACTTTCTAAAGTCGGTGGTGAATACAACCGCATTTTTTGAACTTCCCAACCATGATTGATTAACCCTGATACCTGCATCCGCATAAATACCTTTGTATGCACGATTTTGATTATCACGTGTGGTGTATTGTACATTAAAGAGCAGCCCGTTTGACATATACTTATCCCGGTCGAACCCGTATTTATCGCTGTAAATATTATAGGGGGTTAGTTCATCATCTGTTACTTTATTCTCAATTTTTCTGCGGATATCAAATGATACACCCGCCCCAACAAACAAATTCTTCTCCACCTCTTTAT
>NZ_JAQBOI010000115.1 GCF_028288105.1 Mucilaginibacter sp.
AACACTACTTTTATGACTAATTAACTATTAACTGATCTTATTATTAACAAACATGAAAAAACTTCTACTAGTAAGTTTGTGTTTCCTGATGTTATGCATAACACAGGTATATGCACAAAATCGTACAGTTACTGGTACAGTTACTTCAAAGGATGACGGCTTGCCGTTACCAGGAGTAAGTGTTACAGTATCCGGAACCACAATTGGTATTCAAACCAATGCTTCGGGAAAATTCTCCCTAAATGTGCCAGCATCGGCAAAGTCACTTCGCTTTTCATTTATCGGTTTCTCAACTCTTGAGATTCCAATCGGATCAAGCGGCGTAGTAAACGCAGGTTTAAGTTCAAGCGCCAGCCAGTTGAGCGAGGTGGTTGTAACTGCGGGTGGTATCGAGGCTCGTAAAAAAGAGCAAGGTTATGCTTCTACTACAATTAAACCAGCTTCTTTAACAGCAGCAAAGCCTGTGAATGCAATTGCGGGTTTAAACGGTAAAGTTGCAGGTTTAAGAATCAACGCAACAAGCAGCGGTGTTAACCCTAATTACCGTGTTGTTTTACGTGGTATGCGTTCATTAACCGGTAACAACGACGCGTTGATCGTAGTTGATAACGTAATTGTTCCAAACGCAATCTTAAGCAACTTAAACCCTGAAGACATTGAAGATATTCAGGTATTAAATGGTGCTGGTGCTGCTGCCTTATACGGTTCAGAGGCATCAAACGGTGCGATCATCGTAACTACTAAAAAAGGCCAAAGAGGACAAACTTCAATTCGTGTATCTAACACTACTACAATTGAGCAGGTTTCTTTTTATCCTAAATTTCAAACAGGTTTCGGTTCTGGTTCATCAGGCGATATACAAGCATATATCCCGTATGAAAACCAACAATTCGGCCCTGCATTTGACGGTGTAGTAAGGCCAGTTGGTTTGCCATTGGAGAATGGTGATCAGCAAATGATCCCTTACTCTTATAAAGATGCTAAAAATAAATTCTGGCAAAATGGTTTAACTAATCAAACAGATTTCAATTTATCATCTGGTAATGATAGGTCTACAATTTACACCTCAGGCCAGTACGCTATGGTTACCGGTACTACCCCTGGTGATAAATTTAACCGCACAAACTTAAGGGTTAACGGAACGCAAAAGATCCTTAACAATCTTAATTTAACTTATAATGCCGGTTACACTCAAAACCGTTATGATATTACTACCCAAACTGCAGGTATCTACAATAACTTGTTGAACAGCCCTGGTCAGATAGATATCACTGATTATAAGGATTGGAGAAATAATCAATACGCTAACCCTAACGGTTATTTTAACGCATATTACAACAACCCTTATTATACTGCCGGTAACAACCGTCAAAAAACAAGGAACGATTATTTGGTAGGTAACGTTGAGTTGAAATATAACCCATTAAAATGGTTGGATTTCACTTACCGTGTTGGTATCACTACCCGTAACACAAGCCAAAAGATATACACTGATAAATTTGCATTTACTGACTATACTAAATCTCGACCAGAGTTAGCCGGTACATACAAAATTAACGACGAGTTGGGTTCTAATCAGGATTATGCATTCTATCAAACCCGTATCAACTCAGATTTCTTAGTAGGTATCAGACAAAATGTAAAAGATTTCAGCTTTAAGTTGACATTAGGTGCAAGTATTCGTAATGACAACCAAAAAGACCTTACTGCAAACGTTGCAGGATTGGTAGTTCCTGGAATATTTAACTTATCTAACAGTACTAATACACCTACTGCTACATCTAACCTTTACAATGCCCACCAACAGGGTGTTTATGGTGACTTCACCGTTGGATATAAAGATTACTTGTTCTTACACGCCACGGGCCGTAATGACTGGGTTTCTATCTTAGCTCCAAACAACCGTTCTTTCTTCTATCCAGCTGCTGACGTATCATTCGTAGTTACTGATGCTTTTAAAGAATTGAAAGATATTAAAGGTATAGACTTTATCAAATTACGTGGTGGTGTTTCAAAAGTTGGTCAGGTTAACTTAGGTAACAATTACGGTGCTTATGCATTAGATCCTACCTTTAGCCAGGGTTCTGGTTATCCATACAATAGCCAGGGTGGTTTAACACTCAGTAACACTATTGTATCAGCTAACTTAACGCCAGAAATAACCAAAGGCTGGGAAGCTGGTTTTGACGCAAACTTCTGGGACAACAGAGTTGTTACTAAGTTTACATACTACAGCACTAAAACAAATGCACAAACCGTACAAACCGGTGTATCTACAGCTACTGGTTTCAATACTTTCAGAACAAATATTGGCGAGACCAGCTCAAAAGGTATAGAAACCTCTTTAAATTTAACAGCTTTCAGAAACCACGACTGGGATGTAACCATTGGTGCTAACTATACGCACATCAATAACCTTGTTAATTCAATCAGCGCTGATATTCCTCGTCTTAGCTTAGCCGTTTACGGTAGTGGCGCCGGTTCATACGCCGTTGCAGGACAGCCTTTCCCGGTAATTATGGGTCATGACTACACTCGCGACTCTCAAGGCCGCATTATTGTAGACGCTATCACCGGTTATCCAACAGCATCTGATCAGGTAACTGTTTTAGGTAATGCACAGCCCAAAGATATATTAGCCGTTAACTTATCGGTTAAATACAAAGGCCTGCGTTTTTCAGCTTTAGCTGAATATCGTGGTGGTTACAGCATATTTAACCAGGCAGCAGGTACCTTAGATTTCTCAGGTTCATCATACTTTAGCGGTTACTACAATCGCGATCGTTTCGTGATCCCGAACTCTGTATATCTTGACGCTGCTACTAATACCTATGTTCCGAACACTAATATCACTGTACGTGATGGTGGTACCGGTTACTGGACTGATGATCCACGCTCAAGCATGGATATCAACTACACTTACTCTGGTGCATTCTGGAAAATACGTGAGGCTTCATTAGCTTATGATCTTCCAAAATCATTACTTGGAAAAACAAAAGCAATTAAAGCTGTAACTATCAGCGTACAAGGCCGTAACTTATTCTTGTTTGCTCCAAAATCAAACGTTTATACCGATCCTGAGTATAGCGATGGTGATGCAAATTCAAGCGGTAATGCAATTGGTTTAACAAACTTGGGACAAACACCTCCGTCTCGTTACTTCGGTGGTACTATCTCAGTAACTTTTTAAGTAAAATATCATGAAAAAAATATTTAGTATAGTTTTATCTGGTATCCTCATATTCTCTGCAACATCTTGTAAGAAATATTTAGATATCAACACAAACCCGAACTTGCCAACTAAGGCAACCCCCGCGCTGGTGCTTCCAGCGGCCCTTGCAGGGACAGCGGCTTTGATTGTAAACACAGGTGATTACAATTCTTATGGCTCTCAATCCAATGGTTATTTTGGTAATGCCGGCGGTTTTGGTAGCCTGGGTGTACTTATCTCTTACGCTTACACAACCGGCGACTTTAATGGATTATTTCAGAATACTTACGATAACCTGGAAGATTACCAGTACATTATTGATAATTCTGAAGCTGGATCAACATTTAATGCTGCTGCAAACATCATGAAGGCATATGACTATCAAATGCTGGTTGATACTTACAATGATGTGCCTTATTCTGAAGCCTTAAAAGGTGTTGATAAACTTCAGCCTAAGTATGACAAAGCCGAAGATATCTACAAGGACCTTGGCGATAAACTTGATGCAGCTATTGTAGCAATGAAAGCGGCTACTTCTGACATCACTTTTCAACGTGCCGATCCTTTATTCGGAGGCGATGTTACTAAATGGGCGCAGTTTGCCAATACACTTAAGCTACGCTTAATTATCAGGGCTGGCGGTAAAGTAACCTTTACTAAACCTACACCTGACGCAGCTACCGGTTTTCTTACTGAAAATGCTATATTTCAACCAAAGTATACTAAAACAGCCGGTAAACAAAACCCGTATTGGGACAGATGGGCTTTTTCTGAAACAGGCGGTGCCCGTGGCGCAGGTGCTGTTTTCATGCCGTCAAAATGGATCATTTCCTTCTTTGATGGGGTAAAATTTTCCGATGATCTTCGTGGGGAGCTTATCTTTAATCAATACAATGGAGTAAGCACTCCGTCGAACCAGTTAGGTTATACAGGTGCTGATGCCCCTAAATCTCCGACACCAAACTTTTGGTATACCTATGATATTTGGGATCAGTCTGGCTTAGGATTATTTAAAGGCGAATCAGCCGGACAACCGATAATGCTTGCTTCTGAAAGTTACTTTTTACAGGCAGAAGCTAATTTAAAAGGGATCTTATCCAACGGTACTACTGCAAAACAGAATTATGAAGCTGGTGTAACAGAAGCATTTAAATATTTGTATTTAGCCGCAGGGTATAATCCTGAGCAAAATATTGTAAGTGATGCGGTACTTGATGCCGAAGGGTTACCTAAGTTGGACGTTGCTGTTACAGATTACCTGTCACTGTCAAGTAATCCAAATGCAAACTGGGACGGTCCTGGTGACAAATTAGAGAAGATAATTACTCAGAAATATCTTGCTTTGATCTATCAGTTTGGTGCTGAGACCTGGAATGAATACCGCAGAACTGGATTCCCTGCTATTACTGGCAACGCTCCTACTGCAACTTTTGCATCTACAGTATCACAGTCTACAGGTGCTAACAAGTTGCCTACACGTATTTTATACCCTGTTTCTGAGTACTCGTACAACCAGGCTAATACACCAAGTGGTATAAGCCCGTACACTAACAAAATATTCTGGGCTAAATAAATAACACTTAAAAGTTAAAAGAAATGAAAACATTTTTAAAAATAGCTTCGGTTTTAGCCTTGGTGACAGGATTAAGTTCTTGTTTAAAGGATCAGCCGATTATTGGGGCCAAGCCTCAAAATATCGTTGAGTTTTATACAACGGATACGTATCAATCATCTGTTTCGGCACTTTACCCTGTCTATGGTAAATCGTTTGTAACCGGCCAGGCAAGTAGTTTTGATATAACAGTAAGTTACTCCGGTACAGAGACTGCTCCGGAGGATATTACGGTTGATGTTGAGGTTGACCCAACAGCTTTAACTAAGTATAATACAAAAGCTGCTGTAGATGGTGACAGCCAATATGAGCCATTAGCATCAAGTATTTATTCACTCCCAACAAACAAAGTGATTATAAAAAAGGGAGAAAGACGTGCGAAGCTTACAGTTAATGTAAATATTCCTGTTACTGGTTTTGACTTTGATGCTCTTTATGCATTACCTTTAACCATTAAATCAACATCTAAGGGCACCATTAGTGGTAACTTTGGGTCTGTATTATATGCTATTGGGGGCAAAAATCAGTATGAAGGTGTTTACCGTAGTAAAGGTGCAAGGGTTCACCCAACCGCAGGCACATTCACTTTCGACACTGATGTAACCATGAATACCGCAGGTTCTAATGGTATTGTGGGTGATGCATTAGCAGATTTAGGGCCAAACCTTAAAATTGTTGTAAACGCGGACAATTCTGTATCATTATCAAGTACTACACAGACTTCAGTTGCATTAACTCCAGGTGGTGTTAACAAATATGATCCTGCTACAAAAACGTTTACATTAACGTATTTCTACAATACTGGTGCTCCGCGTAAAATTACGCAGACGTTAGTAAAGAAATAATATAATCTTCCTATATAGTAAGGCATCCTATTTCATAATAGGATGCCTTTTTTTGTGCAATGCTAAAGGGAGGACAGCAAATAGTAGTAACAATAAAAGTTTAAACGCGGTAAGGAAGCCCAATTAGTGTGTTAAACTATTAAGGCATGATCTGATTACAGGGCTTGAGATATAATTTGCCTATATCGGATACTTCCCATAAATAACCCAAGTCGCGGCCTTTGGCGGTAAATATGTTAAGCCTGCAGCGGTATTGATTTTCGACAAGATCGATAGGCCGCACCAATCTCCCAAAAATCAGGTATCCTGACAGTGCTTTAAGGCCTTTTTATGGCGCCATCTCTTGTGGACGAACTTTTACATGGATGATTTTATGGGGCCGAATGAGCTGCTTTCAATGGTCCTCATTTTGTGATGATATAACCGATACGATATCGGTTAGCAGAATTATTGATCTGATATAATGATCTTATCCAGTACGCGGAACAACGCTGATACTTAAATATATAGGTATGAGCAGTAGTAAACTGACTAAACCAAAAACCCCCGCCATTATTTTGGCGGAGGCTTAAATATGAAAAGTATGAAGTTATATACTTGATCTTAATTTTTTTGGGTTGACATATTTTCGTAATTGCCATAAACTCTAATCTTGTCAGACTGAATAGTAGTTGACAACATTACCGTACTTTTTGCCTCTTTACCATCAACCTTTGCGGGTATAAAATCTAACAGGCCAGATGAGTTTGGTTTAACATAAACCTTTCTTCTTTCTTTCGTAAAACCACTTTCATAGTCAGCATATACGCTGCTAATTTGTCCACTTGGCTCTACATTTATTGTATAAGTTATGTTTATGTCAGATTTTTCCTTAATAATTGATGGCGGTATATCCTTAGTATTATAAAATGATAAAAATGCTAAAGTTGAACCACCAATTTTTACGGGTGTTTGTACTTCTGCTTTATCTGAGGCAGGTATGCTATATTCAGTTTTTACATAAGAGCCCGAATCTTGGTTGGTATACAACATTTTTGAGTTGTTATAATCATACTGTTGCACAAGTTTATTATCGGGTCCGTAGAACATCCAGGTGCCCGTTTTTTTATTATTCTCATACTTACCCCTAACAACTGCGCCGCCTTCGGCGTCAGTTACCATATACAAGCCTTGCCTTACATCTTTATCAGTGTTTAAAACATGGTATTGTTCGGTTAAGTTCAGGGATACTTTCTTTTTCACAAGCTTGTCTTGCGACATAACAGCCAGCGGTGCCAGCAGAAGTGCTAATGCAGTTATCTTTTTCATGTGGTTTATATTTATATAAATATATAAATATAATTGTTTAATAATTGAGCCGTTTAATGCTGTTATTTTACTAAATGTATTGTTTTGTTAAATATTGAATTTGAAAATAGTGAAATGAACGTAAAACTTAGTTTTACCTGACGAATGTGTATAGTGGGTAACGTTATTGTTACAAAATATAAACTAAAAAATTAGTAATCCAGGCTTAAGGTATCATATTTTATTTCCCACTACTATCAAATATCAGTCGGTAAAGAGATAATGGTGTTTCATTTCCGCTCCTGAAACTTCAAAAGGGGAGGTATTATACCTTCCCCTTTTGAAGTTTAGAGATTTGAGAATTTCGTTTACTATCAATAAGTAACCGGGCCCTTATAGTGTTTTGAAGTGCCATCGGTGAAGGTTACATTTACAGAAGCGGAGTATAATGGCGGGGGCGCTGTATAACTATAACCCGAAAACGTTGTAATAGCAGCACCATCCGGGTTACCCTCGCCGGTAGTTTTGTACAAAGCTACAATTGTTCCTTCCTGTTGATCCGCATACGCATGGTACATTTGGCTGCCCACGGTAAAATAACCGGCATCCCATGTTTGCACCTGTTTTTGATGAACTGATAAAACAGTTTTTTGATTTTGAACGCTTATAAAAGAGGATAAAGGCAGAATTAACAGCGTGCTCGCTAAGCAAGATAAAATTAGCTTTTTCATGATAAGGTGATTTAGGTTAATGATTGTTAATTAACTCAAATTACAACAAACAAAGGCACACTGTAAAATTTTATACCATTTGTTTCTCAACAAATGTTAACTAATATGCAATTTGAATACAATATAAAAGGCTTTGACCGATAAATTTGCTTTTCATTAATGGGATCCTATTAGCCAGTTAATATAATTTAATATTTACAATCAAATAGATATTGAAGGGATGGGTCATATTGATAAAATTTAACGACAGCGTCACAATTATTTTTTATCTATACTATACCTCCCCGGGCCAACAAATATTAATCCTGCAAAAACAAAAGCCAGTTCAATTGCATGTGCAGCAGCATCCAAGCCTTCACCTTTGCCAAAATGACTAAGGGATGCAACAATAAGATGAATTACTAACAAACAGGATACCGGGCGGAATGCCAGGCCTATTATTATCAAAAAACCACCAAGCGTTTCGGTAAGTGCAGCTAAAAGCCCCCACATTACCGGTAAAAAATGGATCCCCACATATTTTGTTGAACCGCCAAGTCCCGTCCACATTTCGGTTCCGCCTATAAGTTTAGGATAGCCATGATATATCATCATTGCACCTAAACCTATCCGTATAATTAGCAAACCGGTGTTTCTGTAATTG
>NZ_JAQBOI010000327.1 GCF_028288105.1 Mucilaginibacter sp.
TATGTTACCATGGATTTTGGTACGGGTTGTTTAAAGGTTACCCCGGCACACGATCTGAATGACTATGAGCTGGGCCAACGCCACAAGCTGCCGGTTATTGATATTTTAAATGACGATGCTACGCTGAATGAGAAGGCACAGATATTAGTTGGTGAAGACCGCTTTACCGCACGCAAAAAAATTGCTGTATTGCTGGAAGAAGCCGGGGCGTTAGAAAAAACGGAAGATTATACCTCACAAATAGGTTACAGCGAACGCACGAACGCGGTTATAGAACCAAAGCTAAGTATGCAATGGTTCTGCAAAATGCCCGAGCTGGCTAAACCTGCTCTTGAATATGTATTGAACGGCGAGGTAAAGCTTATCCCCGAGAAATTCATAAACACCTACCGCCACTGGATGGAAAACGTTAGGGACTGGAACATTAGTCGCCAGTTATGGTGGGGGCAGCAGATCCCTGCTTACTACCTGCCAAACGGCGATTTTGTAGTTGCCAAAACCAAAGAGGAAGCATTAACGCAAGCACAGGCAATAGCCCCCAAGCTGACCATTAACGACCTGCGCCAGGACGAGGACGTTTTAGATACCTGGTTCTCATCAGGCTTATGGCCAATGTCGGTTTTTGACGGGGTACGTAACCCGGATAACGCCGAGATAAACTATTACTATCCAACAAATGACTTGGTTACCGCGCCAGAGATATTATTCTTCTGGGTAGCCAGGATGATAATGAGTGGGCATGAGCTGCGCGCACAAAAACCGTTTACTAATGTTTACCTAACCGGTATTGTTAGGGATAAACTGGGCCGCAAAATGTCTAAATCGTTAGGTAATTCGCCCGATCCTTTAGACCTGATCAATAAATACGGTGCCGATGGCGTGCGTGTAGGTATGCTGTTATGCTCGCCCGCCGGTAACGACTTAATGTTTGACGAAAGCTACTGCGAACAAGGCCGTAACTTTGCCAATAAAATATGGAATGCCTTTAAGTTGATAAAAGGCTGGGAGGTTGATACCACTATAACGCCGCGTAACCAAATTGCTATTGAGTGGTTCCAGAGCCGTTTTAACCAGGCATTGGTAGAGATTGAAGATAACTTTGCACAATACAGGTTATCTGAAGCGCTAATGGCCACCTACAAACTGGTATGGGACGATTTTTGCGCCTGGTACCTGGAAATGGTTAAGCCCGTTTATCAGCAAGGCGTAGAAAAGCAAAAGATTGACGCTGAAACGTATAAGGCTACCGTTAGCTTTTTTGAGGATGTTTTAAAAGTGCTTCACCCATATATGCCTTTCCTTAGCGAGGAACTTTGGCATGATGAGCTATTTGGTACACGTGCCGAATTGGATTGCTGTATTGTTGCACAAATGCCAACTATCGGGAAAATAAATACCCATTTAGTTGCCGAAATAGAGGTGGTGCAACAGGTAATAGCGCAGGTAAGAAATATTCGTAATAGTAATCAGCTATCGCCGAAAGAAGCATTACCGCTGGCCGTAAAAGCAAACTCTGCTATTAACTACCAGGCTTACGAAGGTGTTATAAAACAGCTGGGAAATATTAGCGAACTAAGTAAAGTTGATGATGCCGTAAATGGTGCAAACAGCTTTATTGCAGGCACAGATGAGTTTTTTATTAAGCTTGATATAGAAATTGATGTTGTTGCCGAAACAGAACGCCTTGAAAAGGAAAGAGATTACCTTATTGGATTTTTAAAATCGGTTAACGCTAAATTAACTAACGAGCGTTTTATGGCAAATGCCAAACCCGAAATTATAGATAACGAACTGAAAAAGAAGGCTGATGCCGAAGCCAGGTTAAAGATAGTAGAAGATAATTTACGCGGCTTGGCAGGCTAATTGTATAATAGTTAGGGTATTTCATAAATAAACGATAGCTGATTATCAGCTATCGTTTATTTAGTTTAACCTATTATTAATACAGGCAAGCAAGGAAGTGAATTTTTTTAATTTCTCTATTAATAAAATACTTACCCGGGAGCAGTCAATTCTTGACCAGGCCCGTATCCGTTTGTTATATTATGGTTTTCTGCTGGCTATTGTAGGTTTAGGTGCATTATTCCTGAGTGTGTATTTGCAAAATTTGCACGTATTAACTTTAACCGCAGGGGGGATATTGGTTGCTATTGTAGCACTCTTTAAATACCTTACCTACAAACCCCATTGGCATACCATATCGCATTTGCTGCTTATAACCGGTACATTACTAAATTTAGCTATTGTATTTGTTATCCTGCAGGATGTAAACATCGTAACCATACAAGTCATCATCCTTATAATTGTATTTAGCTTTTATATGCTTGGGCAAAATTGGGGGATGTTTTTCACACTGCTCAACTTACTGCCTATACTTATATTTATGGTGATGCAGTATGATCATAATTATTTTATTGATTTTAAACCAGAAAAGGCAGATCAATCTACCACCATTATAGCTGTTTTTGCCAATTTTATATTAATAATATTTATACACAGCCACTTTTACACAGCGTTTTTAAAGAACATACAGCAGCTTAAAAATACAGGTGAAGAGCAGGCCACATTAAATATTAAGTTTGAAAGGGCTATTGAAAAAGCCGAAAAATCATCGCAGGTACAATCAGAGTTTTTATCTACCATGTCGCATGAGATACGTACCCCGCTTAATGCGGTAATTGGCATGAGTAATTTGCTGCTCATGAACCACCCGAGGCCGGATCAGAGCGAGAACCTGGAGATATTAAAATTTTCGGCAAATAACCTGCTGGCCATTGTGAACGATGTGCTCGACTTTAACAAAATAGAATCGGGCAAGGTGGTATTTGAAAAGATCAAGTTTAACCTGGTTGAGCTGATGCAGAATATCTGCGGAGGCCAAATGATCAAGGCAGAAGAAAAAGGCCTGTTGTTTAAGCTGGATATTGATAGCTCATTAAGAAGAAAAGTAATATTTGGCGACCCAACCCGGCTAACTCAAATGATTTTTAACCTGGTTAGCAACGCTATTAAGTTTACATCTGAAGGTAATATTTGGGTAAGGGCCACCTGCTTAGAAGATCGCCACAATAACATCACTGTTGGCTTTTCGGTAAAGGATTCGGGTATTGGTATTAGGAAAGAAAACCTGGAAACCATATTTGAACCTTTTACACAAGAATCTATCACTACTACACGCCAATACGGCGGCACGGGGTTAGGATTGGCTATTGTAAAACGTTTGCTCGAGCTTCAGGGTTTGCAAATGCATGTAAGCAGCAAGGTAAACATAGGATCTGAGTTTTCTTTTAATATGGAGTTCCCGGTATCAACAGAAATTGTTGTACCGCTAAAAGAACTGGTAACAGAAACCCGGCAGCATCAATTGCAACATACCGGAGCCGAGTTGGAACTCCCTGAAAGCAGCCTGCGTATATTAATTGCCGAGGATAACCCGGTAAACGTTATGCTGATGAAAAAACTATTTTCTAAATGGAACATAGTGCCAACCATTGCCGAAAATGGCGAGCGTGCCGTTGAAATTTTGCAGTACGGTAATTTTGATATTGTTTTGATGGACCTGCAAATGCCAGTGATGAACGGGTTTGATGCGTCAATTGAAATACGTAAAATGACTGATCCTGCCAAGTCCAGGATCCCTATAATAGCGTTAACAGCATCAGCATTATTTGATATTCGCGACCAGGTAACCAGCGCCGGTATGAACGATTATGTAGCAAAACCATTTAAACCTGATGAGCTGATGGAGAAAATTCAAAACCTTATTGCCACAGTTGAGTAGCCTACAACTCTTTATAGCCCGGTAATTCCTCTATGAATTTATAAGTTTCGGTTTGGTGATCTATACGGCAATAGTAATGTTGCAGGCCATTGCTCACTGCCATTAGCTGCACTTTGTGTACCATGTTGTACCGTGCGGCCTGGTCAAATGTAGCTTGTGTAATGCCAACAGCGGGTGCCTTGCATTCAACCAGTAAAATTTTTTGGCCAGATGAATTAAATACCACAATATCGGTGCGTTTGGCCATGCCGTGCAGTTTAAGGCCGCCCTCCAGCTTTATTAATGATTTTGGGTAGTGCTTTTGCCTGATAAGGTATTGAACAAAATGCTGGCGCACCCATTCTTCGGGGGTAATGATGATGTTTTTCTTCCGCAGTTCATCAAATACCGTAAGCTGCCCGTTTTGGTCGGTCAGTTTAAAAGGGTAGGGCGGCAAATTAAGCGGGAGTAATAAATCCATTTTTTATAAAGTCAAAAGTAAAAAGTTAAAAGTCAAAAGTGCCTGTTAATCGAATTTATTTGAGTCGGGTTAACAACTATATCAACAAGCAAGGAATATCCCTTTTAATTAAAAAATATACTGGCTTTTGACTTTTTACTTTTTACTTTTGACTTAATGGTCGCTACTGCTCCTGATATTATAAAAGATCTTAAAAACCGCAAGTTTAAACCCCTGTACCTGCTACATGGCGAGGAGCCGTATTATATTGACCTGGTAAGTAATTACATCGAGAGTAATTTATTATCAGAGGCGGAGAAGGGTTTTAACCAAACCGTGCTATATGGTAAGGATACCGATGTAATGACGGCTATAAACGCCGCGAAACGGTATCCAATGATGAGCGATTACCAGGTGGTAATGGTAAAAGAAGCGCAGGACATGAAATGGGGCCGCGATGACGATGATAAAAAAAGCATCAACCCCATACTAAGTTATCTGGAAAACCCATTGCCAAGTACTATACTGGTTTTCTGTTACAAATACGGCAAGTTTGATAAGCGAAAAAAAACCTACAAGGCTATTGAAAAGAACGGGCTGATATTTGAATCGGCAGCTTTGTATGATAGCAAGATCCCCGGCTGGATTGAAGGCTACATCGCTGATAAAAAATATAAGATAAACCCGCAGGCATCCGCCATGTTATCTGAATACCTGGGTAATGATCTTTCTAAAATTGCCAACGAACTGGATAAACTGATGCTGAATATTAGCGCCGGGCAGGAAATAACCCTGCAGCTTATTCAGGATAATATTGGCATTAGTAAAGAATATAATGTTTTTGAACTGCAAACGGCCCTTACCCGGAAGGATGCCTACAAAGTTAACCAGATAGTGAATTATTTTGAGGCTAACCCAAAAGCTAACCCTATTGTGCTGGTATTAGGTAACCTTAATAACTTTTTCAGTAAGGTGCTGGCTTATCATTATGTGAAGGACAAATCGCCACAGAACTTAGCGAGGGAACTGGGTGTTAGTCCGTACTTTTTAAAAGATTACGAGCAGGCCGCCCGTGGTTACAGCCTTGGTAAAACCTTCCAGGTGATAAGCTACCTGCGCGAGTACGATCTGAAGAGCAAAGGCGTTGAATCAAACACCGACCACGGCGGTTTGATGAAAGAGCTGATGTTTAAGATATTGCACTGACAGAAAGGCTTCTTATGGAAAACTCAATTATGAAACCCATATATCTAATTTATGCAATGGCAGCGGTTATGCTTTTTTTCTTAATTATGGGTAAAATAGTTGATCGACGAAGTTTAAATTTAAGTCTACAGGGAGTGGTGCAAAAGGTCGAATACTCCCAAAATAAGGGAACTCCAACTGTAACCGTAAATAACGAAACGTATTCTTTGTCGGGCCCCTTTGATTTCAATTATAGTATTGGAGTTGGTGACACAATTTTCAAGAAAAAAGGCGAACAGATTTTCAAGATCATAAAAAAGGGTAGTGGAAAAACGATAGATTTTCACGAATAACAATTTCAGATACGCGAAGAGTTGTGATGTTGCAAATTAGCAAGAAGCTTATTTCGTTTTTTCTACCCGGTTGTTAATGTCCTTAATAATATGATCTAACTCAATAGCGCTTTGCTTAAGCAATTTTAACGGCACTTCTAAATGGTCTTCCTTATGTGATGCGTCTTCTAACGAATTAATGATACCCAAAATATTTGCGAGTGGCTTACGTATCATATGCGAATTGATATAAGCTATCTGATCCAGGCTCTCATTTTTGAGGTTTATTTGTTCCTCCCCGTGCTTTTGCCCGGTTATATCCTGGAAATAAACCGCTAATCCGTCATTACTGGGGTATACATTAAATCGAATCCATTTATTAAGTGGAGCTATGTATTCCTCAAATTTTACTGTTTCTTTCTCTTTTAAAGAGTGATTAAATTGTTCGTACACACTTAATTCGCGGTAATAGGGATAAAGCTGCCATAAGCTTTTATGCAGCACTGTGTCGCTGTTAATTATCAAGATCCTTTCGGCTTCTTTATTCCAGTAGGTGATCTTTAATTTTTTGTCCAGTGTAATAAAACCATCGGTAATACTTTCAAGGGTTTCGTTAATTTTATTTGTCGCTTCGGTAAGTTTAATGTCCTTCAGCCTTTGATCTGTAATATCCAGGATAATAACCATACGGCAACGACACCCATAATAAGTAACATTATACGAGGTAATATTTACACGAATAGCCGAGCCATCTTTTTTTATATGAGTAAGATCTTTCTTGATGGTTTGCCTGTGCTTTATTCTTTTGATAAGGTCAAGCATTTCCTGCTGTTCATATATAGGCCGGATGTTAGAAAGCCTGATCTCGTTTAAAAACTCATCGCGGCTGTAGCCATAATGTTTAATGGCTGCCTCGTTTACTTCTTTAAATTTTAAAGTATCCACCTCAACAATCCACATAGGGTTGGGGCTGTTGTGGAATAACACATTAAAGCTGGCATCATCATTTGTGATATGTAAAGGCATATATGTTTGTATGTTCGTACGTAAAATTTACTTTACAATATTAAAAATTGAGGTTCATTTAATTTAGAACTATATTACTTTTTTTACATTAAAAGGCAACATATTTTGCCTTGTTTTCGTAGTACGATAAGTAATTAATCAATTAATTAAATGGGGACTTTAGTAATAGCGGGTGTCGTTCTACTTTCACTGGCATCTATTCTTATTCTTGGGATTATCTTTTTTAGTTTTCTTAAATATATTAAGAGAAAATATTACCCAAACTGGAAGTTTCCGGATTATATAAGTGTTGGCTACGCCGAATATTTATATCATAAGTTCATCAAAAGAGATTTGAAAAATTAACATAAGTGTTATTGCAATTCTTCATTCTCGGGCCTTTTTCTCACTTTTGCTGCATATAACAAAATAAAAATGCAGCATTGGTTAGTAAAGTCGGAACCTGTAAAATATAGTTGGGAAAAATTCAATAAAGAGGGGCGCACCTTTTGGGATGGCGTGCGTAATTATCAGGCGCGAAATAATCTTAAACTGATGAAGCAGGGCGACCTGGTGATGTGGTATCACAGCAACGACGGTAAAGAAGTGGTTGGTATTGCACGCGTAGTTAAAGAGTTTTACCAGGACCCCACAACGGATGATGCCAACTGGGTAGTGGTTGATCTTGAACCTGTAGAGAGCTTAAAGAAACCTATTACCCTTGAACAAATAAAAGCCGACGAACGCCTGAAAGATATTGGACTGGTAAGGCAAGGCCGGCTATCAGTAATGGCATTAAAGCGCGAAGAGTTTGACAGGATCTTGGAGTTGGCGGCCGAATAGTTGGTGAATTAACCACAGAGGAAGCAGAGATTTTTCACAGAGAGCATAGAGGTAAAATACTCTGTGCTCTCTGTGTTTTTATACTTTGTGTTCTCTGTGGTTAAATTTTAGGATAGCAATTGTTTATACAACTCGTAATTTTCATCGTCAAAGCAAATAAAAATCACTTCTTCTATGTCCTGATCTGATCGTAAAAAAGCATCTACCGTTTTTACCGCGATTGCTGCAGCCTGTTCTTTTGGAAAATGGTAAACACCAGTGCTGATATTGGGGAAGGCAATACTTTTAACCCCGTTGTTTACCGCGATATTTAAGCTGTTGTTATAGCAATTAGCTAATAGCAGCTCTTCGTTATGCTTACCACCGTTCCAAACCGGGCCTACGGTGTGTATCACATATTTAGCGGGTAATTTACCGCCGGTAGTTATTACGGCTTCGCCGGTTTTACAACCTCCCTGCCGGTTTACAATTTGAATACACTCTTCCAGTATTTGTTTACCACCTGCGCGATGTATGGCGCCATCAACGCCGCCGCCGCCCATAAGGCTGCTATTGGCTGCGTTTACAATAGCATCAACCTGTAATTTGGTAATATCGCCCTGCTGTAGTTTAATGCGTTTATCCATATTTAGATAACCGACAGAACAGGAGGATGTTTAATCCTTTTTGGGATCGATAGCACCAAAAAACAATGCCTTTAACTCGGTGGCATCATCTGGTTTCATTTTACCACCTAATATCAGCCTTAATTGCCTGCGGCGAAGCGCGCCTTCGTAAAGCTCTATTTCATCATCGGTTTCGGGCAGCATTGGTGGCACAGGTATGGTAACCCCGTTTTGGTCTAATGCTACAAATGTGTAATAAGCCTCGTTGCTTTTAACTTTCGTACCAGATGGTATGTTTTGTGCGTAAACATCCAGTCTTACCTCTACCGAGGTAGTAAATGCGCGCGAAACTTTGGCTTCTATGGTAATTACATCGCCCAGTTTTATAGGGTGTTTAAAGGAAACGTTATCTACCGATGCGGTTACCACAATACGGTTGCAATGTTTTTGTGCAGATATAGCAGCAGCAATGTCCATCCAGTGTAATAAACGGCCACCCATTAAATTGTTAAGGGTGTTGGTATCATTGGGTAATACCAGCTCGTTCATTATGGTAAATGATTCTTTGGACGATTTTCCTTTCATGCTGCAAAGATAATCTTTAACAGGAAAGTATTAGCTTGAAAAAGCCTGTGACCCAATTGATAAGTGTTTTAATGTGCAGTTTATGACAGGGGGCTCCTATGGAGCCAGGGCAGGTTTTTCTATTTTCTATAAACAGGGTGCTCCTCTGGAGCTATATCGGGTTTGTTATTCCCTATAGCAATGTGC
>NZ_JAQBOI010000325.1 GCF_028288105.1 Mucilaginibacter sp.
AACACTTGTTTTGGCCGTATCTTTCGCAGTAGAATCTTCAATAGGCACCACCTTGGCATTAACTACCGTTTCGGTTTTACTTGCTTTAGGTTTTGGGCCCTGCAAACCAAATATCGATGGATTGTACTTGTTAACCAAGTATACAGCAAGGGCCGTAAATAATACCACCAGCGTTACAAATGTAAGGATAGAGTTTCTTCGCCTTTTGTGACTTTGCTTAACAATATCGGCCTCATATTCCTCGTCTATCTCAAACTCTTCTGACTTATTATTTGCCTCCACCGGGACAGCGATAGCTACGGGCGCTGCATAATTTTCTGTAGATGTGGCAGGCATATCGGCAGTTACAGTACCCAGTTTATAAAGCTTTACAGGCTGATATCCAAAAAAATCCGGATCAGTACTAACATCCGTATTTGGCCTAAAAAACAATTGTGCATCTTGTGTATAGAACCAGCCCATGTCTGCAAGCGGGGCTTCGGCAGACTGTGCCTGTAGCTTTACGTTATTGATAAATTTATCGGTAAAGTACTTGGATGATGCAAGCGAGATGTTCTTTTTATCGGCAATGTATTGTGCTAAAGTTACATCATCTACTGATTGCGGATCGAACTGCACACTATAAGTAGGGGGGTATAATTTACCCTCCTTCTCATCATAATGACCATTTATACGTGTATGCGTAAAATTGCCTAAACCCGGTACGCTTAGGTTTCCATGTTGCGCCAGCAGTTCGCTTATAAAGTAGCCTACATCCATTCGCTAAAAGTACTGATAATTATAAAACATCAAAATGCTTAAAACGCATAACCAATCCCGCCGAATATATTAAACCCGTAATTTGGGTAATAAACCCATGTTTTGCTGGTTGCATTCAATATATTATTGGCCTGTGCAAATACTGATAACTGTTTGTTTACTTTATAAGTAACACCACCGCTTAAATCAGCAAATGATGCGATTTTGGTATAAATAGGGTTCTCTGCAGTGCTGCCTGTAACCAACAATGGGTCTTGTGTTGAACCGCGGAACATTAATGAACCGTTGATATCAACCTTATCGTTAATATGGATGCTTGTACCCGCGGTTAATATAAATTTAGGCAGGTTCCATGGCTGTGCTTCGCTGGCCATTTTGTAATCTTTAAATTCTACACGGCCATATACGTTTACATCTTCGCTTGCTTTAAAATCAAGTTCGCCGTTAAAACCGCTTACACGTGTATCACCATTATCGTATATTACCTGGTACTTGTTAAATGTAGTGGCAAAGTTGCTTACAAATAGCGGCAGGTTTTTTATGCTATTGCGATATACGGCAGCTTTAAAGCCAAGTCCGGGTGCCAGGGTTCCTTTTAGCCCCAGGGTGATATCCAACTTATCTACCGAATTGATAAGATTGATATTCTCGCCCAGGAAAGGGTTTGTTTCGGTGAAGTCTTTTATTGATGCACGATTGATATCGCCCTTTGCTTCGGCAAACAGGCGTACATACTTAGGCACTACCTGAAACTCCAGCTTCGCGGCAGGGAATATGAAAAAGCGATCAGACACGCCAAACTCCTTGGCAATGTTTATGCCCGCGTCAATTTTATAGTTATCGCCCTGGAACTTGATGTAAGGGTTAGCCCTTATTATGCTGTTGTTATTTGAATAAAGAACATCTTTTTGCGTACCCAGGTCTAAAGACGCGCTTAAGCCCGCATAAAACTGTTTAACAGTTTTGTTTAAAAAACCACTTACTACAACGTTACTTTCTTTTGCACTAAACGCATTGTTGAATATATACCCTTTAAACTTTGCAGCATAGGTAAAGGCATTTTCTTCATCTTTAAAGTTCTTGGCTATTTCGCCTTCGGCGCCAAAGGTGTTAAAGGTTTGTTTTGCAGGGTTAAAATCTACCGGCGGGTTATTCTGATCAATACCATAGAAATAAGTTTGGTGGCGTTTATAATTTAAACGACCAGTAAGCGTATTTTCTGCGTTTATGCTTTTGCCAAACACGCCAACTTCCTGGCGGCTATCGTTCTGCTTATCTATAGAACCGCCAGATTGTGCAAGGTGTTTAACATAACCACCAACTTGGAGAGCTTCATCTGGTCCGTTACCAAAGTAGCCTTCGGCAAAGGTGGTTTTCATGCTTCCAAAACCAACTTTAGCAAAATTATTCAGTTGGGCAGAGTCTTGTTCGGCGGGCCTTTTCATAGCTTCCAGCTGGCGGATGTTATTATCCTGGGCAAGCTTTTTATCTAAAGGTGTATAGTTTAAAGGCGCCTTGTAGGGTGTTTTATCCTCCAGATCGGGGTTTCGGCGAATTTTTACAGCCTCGGCCAATACCGGTTTGTATGATGTGGTAACCACTATCTCTTCGGCCAGGCTGCTGTTATTATTCACAGGATTGTTCTGTCCGCCTTTTTTTGTAGTATCAGCAGCCGGTACCTTTGAGGCAGCATCGCCTAAGTTTTTTGCACTGGCTTTTTGCGCAGTAGTGCCTTTGGCCGGGGCTTTTGTTTTTGCCGCAGGTTTCTGCGTGGTTTTAGCCGGCTGTTTTTTAGTCGTCGTCGTCTTCTTTGTTTGTGCGCTGGCAGGAACAAAGTAAAATACCGTTAATAAGGTAAGCAGTGCTATGGTGTATTTTAAATTCATTGCTTGTCTCTTTCTATTGTTCTTTGTTTTCCTGTTTAGTTGGTTCGGTTGCAGCCGGTTTGGTAGTATCCTGTTTTGTAGTGTCCGGTGTTGTTGCTGCAGGTTTTTCTTCTTCTACCGGTTTGGTTTCAGCAGGTTTTTCCTGTTTGGCCTTCTGCGGTTCAAGTACATTCATTTTTTGGCGGGCAGTGGTCAAAATATCATCGTCGCCTTTATAGTTCTCAATAATACTTTGCAGTGTAGCTTTTGCCTGGAAGTTATCTTTTAGGCCAACATAGTTATCAGCCAATAAAATATAGGTTTTAGCTACCCAATAATCGTAATTAGGTAAATCCTTAACCAGATCGAAGCAGGTTTTTTGCGATGTTTTATACTTACCCTGCAAATATTCAATATTGGCAATATTGTATTTAGCCTCGGCTGCTGCAATGGTTTTGGTATTAGTAACAGTGTAGTTTAGCTCTTTAACAGCTGCAGTAGTATCGCCTCTTTGCAAGTAGGCTTTACCGGCATATAACCCGGTCTTAAACTTATCTTCCTGTGATGATTTTTCGTTCTCACGTACCAGCTTAACATATTTAAGCACATCATCTGGCATGTTTATCTGCGAGTAGCATAACAGCAGGTTGTTAACCGCAAAGCTGTAATCGGCTTTGTATTCCGAGTTTGTTTCCAGCCTTTTCAGGAACACAATAGCATCGTTATACTTCTTCTGGCTCATGTATAATTTAGCCATGCTGATCAGCGCTTTTTCGCTGTAAGCGCTTGTCCAATCGTTCAGGATAACGTTGTAATCTACAACGGCCTCCTCTGTCTTGCCCAGGTTACTTAGGCCCTGCGCACGTATAAACCTCGATTGTTTTTCGTAGATCTGTTTGGTTGGGAATTTGTCGAAGTAAGCATTTACTGCATTTACTGTTCCCTGCCAGTCGCCTTTTAAATAAAGGTTGTTAGCGGCGGTATACATAATACTTTCCTGCTCGGCACTGCTGTAGTTACCAATCGCGGTTGAATTGGCATAAGTTAAGAATGATTGTGCATCGCCCTTATCGGTGTAGATCTTTTCAACCTGTTTTAACGCCTGTTTGGCTTCATCCGAAGATGAGTAATCTGCAACCACTTTTTTAAACGATTCGGTAGCGGCCTCGTCATTGCCCGCATTGTAATCTACCAAACCTATGGTGGTTATAGCGCGCGGTACATAACTACTGTGCGGATACTTCTGTATCATAGCGTTCAAGTCTGATTTAGCGCGTTCGCCATCATTTTTCAGGAAGTAAGCGTAAGCTATCTCAAACGCCGAGTCATCAGCATAGTCCGAATTTGGGAACTGGCTAAGCAGGCTGTTCAGCGTTGCTATTTTGGCATCGGGGTTACCCTGTAAGCCCTGAATAATACCGCGCTGAAACAAGGCATATTCCTGCCCCTGGCTGTGGCGCTCAATAATGCGGTTATAGTTCTGTAAAGCGCTGCTATAGCTTTTCATCCCGAAATAACTATCACCCAGCCTGCTTATCGCGTCGTTTTCGGTGGCCTGGTCTTTTACGTCACCTCGTAAAAAGCGTTCAAAATATTTGGCTGCCTTACTATACTGCTCATCATAAAAGGCAGCGTAGGCCAGCGCATAATTGGCGAAGTTGGCAACGTCTGTCTCCTTAGATTCGGGCATGGATAAAAACTCCTCAAAGTTTTCAACCGACTCGGTGTATTTACGCACCTCGTACATTGATTCGGCCATCCAGTAAAGGGTTAAGGCTTTTACCTTGCTATCTACCGGGTTTTGCAGCGAGCGAAGGAATATACCAATCGCGTTCTCAAATGCACGTTCATTATAAAACTCCAACCCGCGGTAATAGGTTACTTTTTGATAAGCTATTTGCGCGCTTTGCGATTTATTTGGTATCGGCTCTAATATTTCAACGGCTTCTTTATAGTTCTTTGAATTAAGCAATGCTTCGCCCAGTAAGATCTTCACTTCATCGTTACGGGTAGATCGTGGATAGTTTTTTAAATAAGCACGGGTTGCAATAAGCGCTTCGTTGTTAAAATCGAGCTCGTAGGATAGCTTGGCATATTGGTACAAGGCATCCTCCTGCAATTGCTTATCATAATTTAACCTTGATGCAGTTAAGAAAGCGTTACGGGCGCTTTGCTTGTTGTTCATTTTAAGGAACACATCGCCCAGGGTATAACTACCGCTTTGGCTGTAATTATCATTTTGGGCAACCAGTTTCTCTAATATGGTTGCAGCTTTGCCGTTGTTGCCTACTTTATAATAAGCATATCCTATTTGATAGCTATCCTGTGTGTTTTGTGTGCTACCCTTATCGGCATCTTCAAAACGGCCGTAATATTCAACCGCTTTATCATAATTAGCTTTTGCAAAATACGATGCACCAATAATACGCAGCATCTCGGTTTCGTGTTGCTGTTTAGTGCGGTTAATAATAGGGATGGCGTAGTTAATTACATCATCGTACCGCTTATCTAAAAAGTAAACGGCTGTAATATAATAAGGGTAGCTGTTCTCGTATTTTTTAGAATTTTTAAGCTTTTCGAAATTTAATAACGCTAAATGGTAGTCCTTATTTAAATAGGATATGTAAGCGAAGTAATAAGTGGCATCGTCAGTAAAAGGCGATCGTTTATTTTTCACCTCGCCAAACATTAATTGCGCGTTCTTATAATCGTTGGTAACAAAATAGGCATAACCTTTCCTGAATTTATACTCGGTGTTTTGAGCGCCATTCAAGTCAACCGCGTCAACTTTGTTGAACCAAACCAGGGCCTCGTCATACTTGCCTTGTTTAAAGTATGCTTTACCCACCTGGAAGTAAGCTTGTTTGGTAAGCGGGTTTTCGGGGTGCTCTTTTATAAAGCGGGTAAACATGCTTTCGGCATCATCATTACCCAGTTCCAGTGCGCAAAGCGCCTCATAATATTGCGAGTTCTCTTTTAATAAAGACAGCTCCGATTCAAATTTTGATTGCTGGCCGGTCTTTAATCTTACTTGCTCAACCAAACGGTATTGCTCGGCAGCGGCAGCATATTTACCCATTGCCAGCAAATTATTCGCATTTTGATAGGTGCGGTTAGTGTGGAATGATGGGTTTTGCTGCGCCAGTGTTGGCAGGGCTAAAAATACCGGAGCAATAAGGGCGATGTATTTAAGTTTAATCATAAAGGCATTAATGATGGTGCTAAAATAGCTAAACGCAAAAATGCAATCCACATTAGTAATTAACAAATGTGGATAAGCACTTTTTTTAAACGATGCCGCTAATGCCGGTGGTATGCTTGTGGAAAACTTTAAATATGAGGATAATATTTTTGTAAAGTTATCAACAGCAATTGTAAAATATTAAAAATAATTGAAGCTATTAAAGCGTTTGGTTAATAGCATGTTACAAAAGTTATTGTCGGTTTTCTTTTTATGTAGTTTGATGTTTGGCATATCTGCATTTAAAACCGGTATGCAGCCGGTTACCTACATTACCTTACAAAACCAGGCCCTTAAAATAATCCCAAAAGAATTTTATATAGCCGCCGTTATCGACGGGCGAAAGGATATTACCACTATAGGCAGCCTGCAATCAATAACAAACCTTCCGGGTAAACCCGCAGAAACTTATAGTATCGACCTAAAAGGTGGTACAGCAGCTATAAAGAATTTTGTTAGCTATAGCTTACCTGTTAATAAAAGCCTGCGCCCCATAGTTGTAAAGCTAAAGGCTTTAAATGTTACCGAAGCGCCTGTTAATGGCGGTACAGTTAAGGGTGATATTAAACTGTCTATATCTTTTCATTTGCAACGGGGTGATGACCTTGTGCATTTAGTTGATTATAATACCAACACAACCTATCAGCGTAAGCCCGGCCCGGCACAGCAAATTGAGCCATTGTTAAGGAGCGCGCTAAGTAACAGCATGGCTTATTTAAATAACTGGGTGGATGCACAGGCAGGTAGTAATATTAAGCTGGCCAAAAGTGTTAAAGTAAGGTTTACCGAATATACTGAACCTGTAGAAGGTGATACCATATATTACAATGTTAAACGACCTTTAAAATGGACTGATTTTATTGGGAAGCCAACAGCCAACAGCAGGAATGGAGCCGAGGTTTTTGCGGGATTAGGGTACGACGAAAATGTAAAGGTGGCAAACAGCGTTGTAAATGTAACCCTTGCCCTAAAAATATATGTGCCTAAAAGCGCTTGCTGGGTAAGCACGGCAGACCAAAACGATTACAGTTTAAACCACGAGCAGCGCCACTTTGATATTGCCCGGCTGGTAGCCGAGCATTTTAAGCGGAATATAGCAGCCGAAAACTTACCGGCGGATAATTATGATGGTACTATAAATATGGCATACCTTGATGCTTTAAGAGAAATGAATAAGCTGCAGAAACAATATGACGATGAAACCGCGCATAGCAGAAACACCTACCAGCAGCAATTGTGGAATAATAGGATAGATAAAGAATTGCTTGAGCTGGGGATAAAAGTAAAAACCCTTTAAGCCGCGGCGGGTGCTGCCAGATTCTTTTTTATAGACTTAAGCAATACATTAATATCAAAGGGTTTTGCTATAAAATCATTGGGGCCATTTTCCTGGTTTAGGGTATTACCAATATTGTGGCTTGCAGATATCATTATAATAGGAATATTATGCGTGGTAGCTTGTTTTTTAATTGCTTTGCAAAGCTCGCGTCCATCCATGTTGCCAAGCATAATGTCAAGCAATATTAGATCCGGGTGTTTGTCCCGTATAGTATCCATTAAATAATGCCCATCAGAAAGAGTGTCTACTTTATAACCCGAATCCTCAAGTATAAACTGAAGTACTTCTAATATATCGTGATCATCATCCACAGCTAATATCCGTCTCATATAGGTATAAATAAGTATCTGTATGTATTATAGTTACTTATAACAGCAATACTTATACCAAAATGAAATTATAATGAAATTAAGCTTGTTTTTTAACGATATACCTTGATTTTTTGCAATTAGCACAGAAATATCTTTTTAGGGGTAAAAAGAAAAACAGATTTTTTACAATCCAGGTTCTATGCAATTGGTGATGAAATAAATTGCCACATTTTGGGCAATAGGTGCTGGGGGATTTAGCTATATGGCTCAATTTTTTCCTACTATGATGTATTAACTAATTACGTTGATATTATGAAATGGTTTGCTTAATATTTATTAAATGTTACGTTAAAGCAATCTTATACGTTACAAGAAAAGAAATGTTTAATTCTATTTAGAAGAATCAAATTAAAATCATTCAAGTGGTTCATTATTACGATAATAGATTTATGGTGGTCACTAACAACCTTTCAGATCATTAAGTTAGTTTAAATAAATGATAATTTAAAATTATTTAATAGTCCTAATAATTAAAAAAAGTGGATTTAAAAGCAATTTCATCCGCTTTGTAATGAGAATTAGTACCCGGAGATTTGTTCATATCCGGCTTGTTTAGCTCATATTAGCTACATGTTAATGGTTAAGAGGATAAATATAGAAAAGCGATTTCAACTATTTACTTAGGTGAATGGCAAAGCGTTAATTATCGTGTTACCTAACAAGATGGTTACATATTGGGGGGATGAAACAAAAAAATCCCGCGGTAAGGCGGGATTTTTTTGTTGTTTACTATTAAAGTTTTAGGTCCATAAATTGCTTGGGTAGGTACCGTTCTCCACCAATTCTGATATTGATTTTTGAACAATAGGCTTATCTTCTTTATAGGTAACGCCAAACCATTTGGTTGATGTTGGGATAACCTTGAATGTAGCTGTGCCATTCTTGATCAGTTCATCGGCCACTAAAGGGATAAAGAACTCTGATTTTGGATTGTTCTTATTAGCTTCAACAAACTCTTTGAACAGGGCCTCGCTTTGTTTGAATACGGCAGGGGTGAAGCCCCAGAAATTCATAGAGACACGGGTTTCAGGATCTAACGGAAATTCTTCGCCATTATCTTCATAAGCTACAGAGCCATCTTCTTTAAAGTATACTTTTAAACGCTCGTTAATGGCAACCATGTTGCCATTTTCTACCTTACAAACACCGCGAGATACCGTGCCATGGTCAGATAAAGTACGGTCGACCTGGTAACCTATAATAGCATATTTATCATCAGTTATTTCGGTAGTAAGAAATTTGGCCATTTTTTCGTAAGCATCATAGCCGTAAAAGTCATCAGCATTGATAACGCAAAAAGGCTCGTTTATTTGGTTCCGTGCAGCTAATACAGCATGCGCCGTACCCCATGGTTTTGCCCTTTCAATTTGTTCGGTGATACCAAAAGGCTCCAGATCAAAGCTCTGGTATACGTAATCGGTTTCGATACGTCCTTTTAATTTTGGCTCAAATATGGCTTTAAAGGGCTCTGCAAACTCCTCGCGAATGATAAAGCTAACTTTTCCAAAACCTGCTTTAATAGCATCGTATATAGAGTAATCAATAATGGTTTCGCCATTAGGGCCAAAGCCATCAACTTGTTTCATGCTGCCATATCGGCTGGCCATTCCCGCGGCCAATATTAATAATGTAGGTTTCATGCTAAAAGTAGGTTTAGATGTTTTTTGTAATACACAATGATAAATGTGTATAAATGTTTTAAAAATTTATTTAATGTACCTAAAGTCCTGGCCGTTCTTAATGTTTAGTAAAACCTCGTAAATAAGGCGTATTACATTATCAACATCCTCTTTGTGGATCATCTCTACCGTGGTATGCATATAGCGCAGCGGTAAGGATATTAATGCCGATGGAACGCCGTCATTTGAATAGGCAAAAGCATCGGTATCTGTACCCGTAGACCTGCTCGACGCTTGGCGCTGGAAGGGGATATTAGCTTTCTGTGCCGATTCTATAAGCAACTTGTTCAAGTTGTTTTGCACCGCAGGAGCGTATGATATAACAGGGCCCTTACCACAAGCCAGATCGCCCTGGGTTATCTTGTTTATCATAGGGGTGCCTGTATCGTGGGTAACATCGGTAACAATGGCCACGTTTGGTTTAATGCGGTGGGCTATCATTTCGGCGCCACGTAAGCCAATTTCTTCTTGTACGGCATTTACAATATATAAACCAAACGGAAGTTTAATGTTGTTCTCTTTAAGCAACCGGGCAACCTCGGCAATCATGAAACCACCGGCACGGATATCCAGCGCGCGGCCAACATAGTAGCGGTTGTTCAGCACCATAAACTCATCTTCGTAGGTAATAACGCAACCTACGTGGATGCCTAATTTCTCTACTTCCTCTTTACTGGTGCAGCCGCAATCTAAAAATATGTTTTTCAGGGTTGGAGCTTCTTCCTTTTCGCCACCTAAACGGGTGTGGATTGCAGGCCAGCCAAAAACAGCTTTAACAATACCGTTATCGGTATGAATGTCAACACGTTTTGATGGGGCTATCTGATGATCAGAGCCGCCGTTACGGATAACGTAGATCAAACCATCGGTAGTAATATAGTTCACAAACCACGAGATCTCGTCGGCGTGTGCTTCAATAACTACTTTGTATTCGGCCTGCGGGTTGATAACACCAACCGCCGTACCATAATTATCTACAAAATGATCGTCTATATAAGGTTTTAAATACTCCAGCCAAAGCTCCTGGCCTTTCCACTCAAAACCGGTTGGAGAAGGGTTATTAATATATTTTTCAAAAAAAGCTAATGAGGTTTCATTTACTATAGCAGCTTGCTGCTCAACTTCTTGTTTCTTTTTTGCCATTTGCGTTTATGTAATAATGCTATCGGGGAATAGCCGTGGGCAAATATAATAAAGCTGTTGATAATGAAGCAACATCTGTAAAAAGCAGTACAACCTTATTTATAACTTAACATTTACTTTATAATGTAAGCACACCTTTGCGACGTAATAAAAAGATCAGTTAATTTAGTTAGTTAGTAAAGGTCAGTTTGCGCAAGGCGAACTGACTTTTTTTATTTTAATGGCAGGTTTTTCTCCATTATAACATAATCAAGGCCGTTTTTATGGAAGATAGCACCGGTTTCGCTGAAGCCAAATTTGGTATAAAAACCAATGGCAGATAGCCTTGCATTACACCAAAGCCGGGTGCCATTTTCCCGCTCAACAAAATCGGTTATATAGGATAATAATTGTGTACCAATGCCCCGTTTTTGTGTATTAGTTGTTACCGCAAACTTTCGAAATTGCCAATCGCTGCCATGCTGAAACAACGATACCACGCCAACCAAAGCATTATCCTCAAAAGCCCCAAAGTGATACCCGTGGTTATCCTCCTCCATCTCCATATCGTGCATGTACTCGCCCGGGTACAATATATCCCTACGCAGGCGCCAGGTTAGTTGAGGTGTTATTTGTTCGATGGAAAGCATGAAACTTTTTTCTTTTTTAATTCCCTCCCAGGGGAGGGGTGTGCAGGAGAGTGTTGTGGCAGGGAGGGGTTTAAATGCTGTTTATCGCTCCACTAAACCCCTCCCTGCACCCTCCCGCTGGGAGGGAGTCGCACCTGGTCCTTGCTTCTAATTTCCTTACAACGGGATATTCCCATGCTTCTTCTTCGGGTTATTCACCACCTTATTTTCCAGCATCTTAAAGGCGTGGATAAGTTTGATGCGGGTTTCAGCCGGAGCAATCACCTCGTCGATGAAACCACGCTCGGCGGCACGGTATGGATTGGCGAAGATGGTAGCGTACTGTTCTTCTTTTTCGCGCCATTTGGCTTCCGGGTCTTCGGCTGTGGTTATTTCGCGTTTAAAGATGATCTCGGCAGCGCCTTTGGCCCCCATTACTGCGATCTCGGCACTTGGCCAGGCGTAGTTCATATCAGCACCAATGTGTTTGGAGTTCATTACATCGTAAGCACCACCATAGGCTTTACGGGTGATTACGGTAATGCGCGGCACGGTAGCCTCACAGAAAGCGTATAGCAGTTTAGCGCCGTTGGTGATAATGGCATTCCACTCCTGGTCGGTACCCGGTAAAAAGCCCGGTACATCTTCAAAAACCAATAATGGTATATTAAAGCTATCGCAGAAACGCACAAAACGCGCGCCCTTGGTTGATGAGTTTATATCCAGCACCCCCGCTAAAAACGCGGGCTGATTAGCAACTATACCAATACTACGGCCAGCCAAGCGGGCAAAGCCCACCACAATATTCTCGGCAAAATCTTTATGAACTTCCAGGAACGATGCGTCATCAATCACCTGCTCAATAACCTCGCGGATATCATAAGGCTGTGAAATATTCTCGGGTAAAATATCGGTTAGTGCAGGGCGTTCCTCGTTCTTCACCTCGTAAGGAAGGGCAGGGGCACGGTCCTCGCAGTTTTGCGGCATGTAACTCAGTAGTTTTTTAACATGATTGATAGCCTCTATCTCGTTAGCACAAGCAAAATGTGTAACGCCACTTTTTGTTGCATGCGTATTTGCACCACCTAATTCTTCAGATGTTACCACTTCATGCGTTACCGTTTTAACCACGTTGGGGCCGGTAACAAACATGTATGAGGTATGCTCAACCATCAAAATAAAATCGGTAATAGCAGGCGAATACACCGCGCCACCGGCACATGGCCCCATAATGGCCGATATTTGCGGCACAACGCCACTGGCCATTGTGTTGCGGTAAAATATATCGGCGTAGCCACCAAGGGATACTACGCCTTCCTGGATGCGTGCACCACCGGAGTCGTTAAGTCCAACAACGGGGGCACCGTTCTTCATAGCCAGATCCATTATCTTGCAGATCTTTTCGGCATGAGTTTCTGATAGCGATCCCCCAAAAACGGTAAAATCTTGCGAGAAAACGTAAATCAAACGGCCGTTTACGGTACCATAACCGGTAACCACACCATCGCCGGGGTACTTTTCCTTCTCCATCCCAAAATCGGTAGAGCGATGCGAAACCAGCATTCCTATCTCCTGGAATGAGCCGTCGTCCAGCAAAAAATGCAGCCTTTCGCGGGCTGTTAATTTTCCTTTTTTGTGCTGACTATCAATACGTACAGCGCCTCCACCCTCAAGCGCATGATCGCGCTTTTTTTGTAAAATTTCCAGCTTTTTGTTCACGATGTGGTTTATTGGTAAAGCGATAAAATTAGTAATTATATTGTAAGATTAGCTTTAAACGGCATAATGATACCTTGCATATTTAAAAAATCTTATCTTTGCATCACATGAAAAACAGAATTTTCAAAAATTCGGTAGTCGTACTATTTATGAGCATCTTTATTGTAAAGATGGTTATATCTACTGCGTCTGTTTTTATATGTATTGATAATAAAACAGTTCATGCAGTTATTATGCAGCTTGAGCATGAGTCTAAAAACGAAAAAGAGGATCCTGAAAAGGAAACTTTTAAAGAGAAAAAGTTTTTTGACGAAAGCATTAACCATCTTGTGGTTTACAGGCCCTTTATTGTTGAAACCAACATACTGCATAATTTAGAGAACTCCCTTTATCAACAGGTTTACCACCCTACGGTACCTACCCCGCCTCCCAACGCATAACATTTTTAGCCGGATATTTAAATATCCGGTGAGCTACTACACACCCCTGTTTTTTTTAATGCAGGTGGGAAAACTATGTGCTGTTTTCAACCCATTACCGGTGTTGCTTAACATGCTGTTTATTTAAAGTTTCATTATAAAATTATTGTTATGCAAATCAAGCAAGGCGGCGTTTCCGCCGGCGATCTTAACCTGAAGAAATATTTTCTTGCTAAAAACTTAAAAAAAGATATACCTGCCGGGCTGGTAGTATTCCTGGTGGCCTTACCCTTATGTTTGGGGATAGCACTGGCATCGGGCGCCCCCTTATTCTCCGGAATTTTATCGGGCATAATTGGTGGTATTGTAATTGGCTCGCTCAGCGGTTCGCAACTAAGCGTGGCGGGGCCGGCAGCGGGTTTAACCGTAATTGTACTAAACTCTATAGCCAGCCTTGGCTCGTTCGAAGCATTTTTGCTTGCCCTGATCCTGGCCGGTGGTATCCAGATCATTCTTGGATTAGTTAAAGCAGGTACAATTGCCAACTATTTCCCATCATCGGTTATTGAGGGGATGTTGGCCGCTATCGGTATCATCCTTATCATGAAACAGTTTCCGCATGCGGTAGGCTATGATGCGGATTTTGAGGGTAACGAGGGTTTTAGTCAGGCCGATTCAAGCAATACCTTTTCGGGTATCTTAAATGCTTTAGGCAAGATAAACTACGGCGCGTTAATTATTAGCACTGTTTCTTTATTGCTGATGATATATTGGCCCAAGATCAAAAAAGTGGCTATGGTACCGGCTCCGCTAATGGTTGTGGTAATCGGTGTATTATTAGCCACTTTATTTGCAGGGACAGATTTGGCACTTTTAGATAAACAGTATGTACAAATACCACTGGTAAACAGCACAGGTGAGTTTTTCGGCCTGTTTAAATCGCCCAACTTTAGCGGGATAGGTGATAAACAGGTTTGGATAACCGCGGCTACCATTGCTATTGTAGCCAGTTTAGAAACCTTATTAAGCCTGGAAGCGGTAGATAAAATTGACCCTATTAAACGTATATCGCCAACAAACCGCGAGCTGGTTGCCCAGGGTGCGGGTAATTTGGTGAGCGGTATGTTAGGCGGTTTACCAATGACGGCCGTAATCGTACGTTCATCGGCTAACGTAAATGCAGGCGCGCGTACAAAAATGAGCGCGATATTCCACGGTTTTTTACTGTTGATATGCTTACTGGCTATACCATCATTACTAAATAAGATCCCGCTATCGTGTTTGGCAGCTATATTATTAACGGTAGGTTATAAGCTGGCAAGGATTAGCTTATTTAAACACATGTGGCACAAGGGGCTTGATCAATTCATCCCGTTTGTGGTAACCATTGTGGCTGTAATACTTACCGATTTGCTTATTGGTGTAGGTATTGGTATGCTGGTAGGTGTGTTTTATATATTACGTACCAATTTGCGTAACCCTTACTTCTACACCATTGCGCCAAATGGCGAAAAAAACACCATCCGCATAAAGCTTGCCGAAGAGGTGTCCTTTTTAAACAAGGCCGCTATACAGATAACCTTAACAAGTTTGCCAAAAGGCAGCGATGTAATTATTGATGGTTCAAACTCGCGCTATATTGACCCCGATGTGCTGGAGATCATAAACAATTACAAGCATAATGCTTATACCAAAGGCATTATTGTGCAACTAAAGGATGTAAAGGAACGGTATGATATACCGCCTTTGAAAGACCTGATTTATAAACCCGAATAAATAAAACTACCATGAATAATACAGAAAATAAAAACGAAAAAAACGGTATAGATACTAAGAGTATTACGCTGGCACAGAGCGCCAGCTATAATAAACTTAAAAAAAATAACAGCGAGTGGGTGGCAAAACGGGTAAAAGAAGACCCGGAATTTTTTACCAAATTGGCACAGGGCCAAAGCCCCGAAGTATTGTGGATAGGCTGCTCAGACAGCCGCGTGCCTGCAAATGAGGTTACCGGTACCCAGCCCGGCGAGGTGTTTGTGCACCGCAACATTGCTAATGTTTGTGTGCATTCTGATATGAATATGCTTAGCGTACTTGATTATGCTGTTAACGTATTAAAAGTAAAACACGTTATTGTTGCCGGCCATTATGGCTGCGGTGGTGTTGCCGCGGCTTTAAGCAACAAACAGTTTGGCATTATTGATAACTGGCTGCGTCATATTAAAGATGTTTACCGCTTACACGCCAACGAACTTGACCGTATTACTGATGATAAAGCGAAGGTTAACCGACTGGTTGAGCTTAACGTTACCGAGCAGGTGTACAATCTTTGTAAAACATCCATCATACAAAATGCATGGATGAACCGTACTGACCTTGAGGTGCATGGCTGGGTAATTGATATTAGTTCGGGCCTTATTAAGGACCTTGGTGTAAGCAGCAGCAACTCGCATAACCTGGGCTATGTGTACGAGTTTGACAATGTTGAGGCTACCGCCGCTCATTAATTAGCCCTATATCTATCTATATATTCCCCGATTGCCATGCAATCGGGGTTTTTTATTTAGCGTTTTTTAATAGCATAAAATTTATATATGTTTAAACGGAAAACGTTGTGCCATAAATAATACCGGTATTATATGCTAAGACAATCAAAAAGCGACCGTACACTAAAGGAAAATCTGCTGCTTGCATCGTCAACGGCTGTGGTATCGGGCATAACAAATGTGGTGGGTATGGTGGCGTTCCTGGCATTTACATCAAACATTACCGGCCATGTGGCCAACCTGGCCAAGCATATTGTTGAACAAAATTTTGCCGAGATCATCGTATTCCTCATCTGGCTGTTCATGTTTTTTGCAGGGGCATTTTTATCCAGCTTTATTGTGCGATCGCTGGAGGATAAAAGCTATTACAGGGCGCATTCTATCCCTGTAATTATCGAGATAGTCATCTTGTTATTTGTGGCGATATACGGGCATCATTTTTACGAGGAAACTCAAACTGAGCGCGAGATTGTAATAGCTGCCATTTTGTTTTCGATGGGATTACAGAATAGCCTGGTATCCATCGTTTCGGGCGGATTGATAAAATCATCGCACCTCACAGGATTGTTCACCGACTTGGGCGGCGATATATCCGACTGGCTTCACCCCAAATCAAAAAAGACCGTTGTGGTAAGGGATAAGATCTTTATTCGCCTTACTGTACTTGGATTTTACTTTTTAGGTGGTATAATTGGCGGATACTTCTTTAATTTGTATGAGTTTGCCATATTTTACTTTATACCTGTAATATTGCTTACCATATTGTATTACGATGTATCAAATATTGCATTACACAAACTAACGCGGAAGTTCTCCAGAAAGAACGCTAAAATTAAAACTACTTAATAAAACATACCTATGTGCGCTACTAAGTTAATTCACGATACCAGCCATATCACTTACAAAAGCTTGCTGGATGGTAACCGCCAGTTTGTTGCCGATACCTTAAACGAGGACCCACAGTATTTTGAAAAGCTGGCCAACGGACAAAAACCGCCCGTTTTATGGATAGGCTGCTCAGACAGCCGTGTGCCTGCCAACCAGATAACCAACACTAACCCCGGCGAAATATTTGTGCACCGCAACATTGCTAATATGGTAATTCATACAGATATGAGCATGTTGAGTGTGCTGGATTATGCCGTTAATGTATTGCAGGTGAAGCATGTTATTGTGACCGGGCATTATGGCTGTGGTGGCGTGCTGGCATCTATGACCAACAAACAATTTGGTTTGATAGATAACTGGTTGCGCCATATTAAAGATATTTACCGCGTACACGCCCAAGAGCTTGATGCCATTGCCGACGAAACAAAACGCGGCGATCGCCTGGTAGAACTAAACGTGGTTGAAAATGTAAGCAACCTGTGTAAAACATCCATCGTGCAAAATGCCTGGCAAAATGGCCAGGAGCTAAATGTACATGGATGGGTTTATGATTTAGGTACCGGCATAATTACCGATATGAAGGTAAGTACCAACAATAACTCCAAAATGGATGAGGTGTTTAGGTTTGAAAAATAGAATCAAGGGATAAGAATCAAGGCGTAAAGTGTTTTGATAGAAAAAAGAGCCGAAAATTGATGTTTTTGGCCCTTTTTTACGTCGTCGCAGGGTCTTCTGAAAGAGACCCTGCGACGCATGCAAGGTAACGCAGGGTCCACGATGTGAGACCCTGCGACGAAGTTAAGTAATTAACAAGCTGTTAGGGCTCAATTATATTTTTATCGTCGAAAATATTTTTGCTCCAGCCCCTAAATTCATAATATTTTGATTTTGGTTCGCCTGTCCACCCGTTTATTCCTTTTTTGGGGAGTAATACGGCATGAATATAAATAACCGGAAGGAAGGCCACGCCAAGAGCAATAAAAGCATACATCCTTCCTGCAAAAACAGATATCGAGACGATTATAGAAACCGTTACCAGGTATTTGACCAGTTTTCTCCATTTAGGGCTTCGTTCTTCAAAATGGCCTAAAAACATATGCCCGAGAAGAAATAAAAAACTCACTATTGCAACATCAAACCATATTGTATTGGTATTCCACATTAGGTTATTTTAAGCGTATGTTAAGATACGGAAATTAACCGAAAAGGTAAATTGTCATCCTGAGTTATCAAATCCCGTGGCCTTTGAAGGTGCAATGACAGATCTTTGCAGGGTCGTGCAGCGTGACCGACTATATTATAGTGCATGTTTGCCTGAGCCATGTTTGGATTTAATGGTGGCGTTGTTTCGTCAGTAGCTTGTTTTTAAATTGGTCATTATTAGTTATTTATGCGTTCACAGTGGTGTTCACGGCTGTGAACGTGAACACTTCTGATAAAACAGAAAGCCCAATCTTATTAAAGATTGGGCTTTCTGTATAATATGCTCTTCAAAACCTCCCCTTCAGGGGCTGGGGGGTTAAACTTCTTTAGCCAAAAACGGATACCTGTAATCTTTTGGTGAATCAAATGTTTCTTTGATGGTACGTGGTGATACCCAACGCAGCAGGTTTATCATTGAACCGGCTTTGTCGTTTGTACCCGAGCCGCGGGCACCGCCAAATGGCTGCTGGCCTACAACCGCACCGGTTGGCTTATCATTAATATAGAAGTTACCGGCCGCATTACGCAGGCGGGTAGTAGCCTCGGCAATTGCATAACGGTCTTGCGATAGAATAGCACCTGTTAACGCGTAGATAGATGTTTTATCTACAATATCCAGGATCTTGTCCCACTCGCTGTCTTCGTAAACGTAAACTGTTAATACCGGGCCAAACAATTCCTCGCACATGGTTACATAGTACGGGTCGTTCACCTTTAAAACGGTAGGCTCAACAAACCAGCCATTGGTTTTATCGTAGTTACCACCGGCAACAACTTCAACGCTATCGTCAGCTTTCGCGGCATCAATATATTTAGCCAGTTTATCAAACGATACCTCGCTGATAACTGCATTAATAAAGTTCTCAAAATCCTCTACCGGGCCCATTTTAAAAGTGGCCATTTCGCGTACCATATGCTCTTTTACCGCAGGCCATAGGCTTGCAGGTATGTAAGCACGAGAGGCGGCAGAACATTTTTGCCCCTGGTATTCAAAAGCGCCGCGCAATAAAGCAACAGCAACCGCATCAGCATTGGCGCTTGGGTGGGCAAGTACAAAATCCTTACCACCGGTTTCGCCTACAATACGTGGGTAGGTTTTGTATTTATGTATGTTGGTGCCAATTGTTTGCCATATATGCTGGAAAACTTTGGTAGAACCTGTAAAATGGATCCCTGCAAAATCGGGGTGGTTAAATACCACATCGCCAACCTCGGGGCCATCAGCGTAGATCAGATTGATAACACCGGCAGGTAAACCCGCTTCAATTAGCACCTGCATAATTACGTTAGCGGCATAAACCTGTGTATCGGCAGGTTTCCAAACTACAACATTACCCATCATAGCGGCAGACGATGGCAGGTTACCGGCGATAGCCGTAAAGTTAAACGGCGTAAGCGCGAAGACGAAACCTTCCAGCGGGCGTTGTTCCAAACGGTTCCAAACACCTTTGCCGGATACAGGCGGTTGCTGCTGATAGATCTCGGTCATATATTGCACGTTAAAGCGCAAAAAGTCTATGAATTCGCAGGCGGCATCAATTTCGGCCTGGTAGGCGTTCTTGCTTTGGCCAAGCATGGTAGCCGCGTTAATAGTAGCGCGGTAAGGGCCGGCCAATAGTTCGGCGGCTTTCAAAAATATGGCTGCACGCTGCTCCCATGGCAGGTTTTCCCAGTCGGCTTTAGCGGCAAGGGCAGCATCAATAGCAGCAGTTACATGGCTTTTCTCGCCATAATGAAAAGTGCCTAATAAATGTTTATGATCATGAGGCGGGCGCAGTTCCATCAGTTTACCTGTACGAACTTCTTTACCGCCAATATACATAGGTATATCAACCTGTTTTGAGCGGGCTTCGGTTAAAGCGGCCTTAAGCGTTGCACGTTCCACACTGCGCGGGCCGTAATTTAATACGGGCTCGTTTACAGGGGCAGGAACATTAAAAAATCCTTTTAACATAGATGATTATTTTGGTGTGCAAAGATACGGGTTTTGCTTTGGAAGAATGAATTGTAGTGGCGAATTTACAGAGGGATGATAGGGGAAATGTGCAGATATGCAGATGCTTGGCGCAGGCATATTGAATGTTGAGATATGGTTATGGAAATATAATCTGTGTTTTATTTTGATTTATACGATTAATGTATAATATTTGATTTAACCTATTGTATTACAGTATGTAGAATGCTGTAACAATCACCAAAAACCTTTAATCATAAATTATGGAGCCTACTAATTCTTCCCAACCTCAAATTATTATTATAGCCAAACAAAAAAGTGTTGGTACTGCTTTTTTATTAGCTTTTTTGTTCGGACCGCTCGGCTTATTATATGCGTCGATACTTGGTGGTATTGTAATTTTATTGTTGGTATCATTCTTTTTTTCCTGATTCCAATAATCGGCGGCATCATGGCATGGGTAGGATGTATTATTTGGGCAATTATGGCTGCTCAAAATGCAAATAAGGTTACCATAAGGTAATACCCCTTTGTTTCTGTAAGAATAAAACGAATATATTTTTAGGAATTTGCCTATGGTTGGTGTTATCACTGTACTGGTCATGCCTTGTTCCATTCTGTTCCATTTTGCTGAAAATGGAACACCCGTATTTGATTGTAAAATATTATAAATCAATTATTTATAATTTAAAATTGACTAAAGTTATAAAAAGGTCAATATGTTAAATATCTAATTATTAATATGTTCCACTTATTCCATTTATTCCACTTGTTCCATTTTCAAAATGGAACACACTCAATAAAAATGAAGCATTTTTATTGAAATATACCACGTTTATTAAAAATGTTTATAATTGCAACATGTCTGACGAAGCAGTTGTAAAACGGATAAAGGTTATTGTGAAGGAGCATGGTGGTCAACTTGCGCTTGCGAATGCCATTGGTGTAGATCAGGGTTTTATTAGCAAGGTTATTAACCAAAAGCAAGACATTAGTTACTACCTTATCCGTAAGCTGTGTTTTCAGCTAAAGTACTCGCCCGAGTGGCTGATACTGGGCACCGGCGATAAAATGATCCATAAACCCGACTCGGCCAAACTGATAACCGAGATACAAATGTTGCGTACCGAGGTGGATATTCTGCATGCCCGTATGCGTGCCTACGAAATACAACTGCAGGAAATAAAACAACATAACTTAACTGATAAGCAAAAAGCTGGATAACAGCGTGTTTGGGCGGTTGATTAACAATAGCTTAATATTAAGTGGCTGTTATGGTAATGCATTAGTAACATTCAACTAACATAGTGGTAATAGTTTTGCGGTATTAAATTAATACACGTGAAAAAAGTAATATCAGCAATTACCGTACTATTCGTTTTAACCCTAACTGCGGGCAATTTATTTGCACAAACCACAGGCCGTATCTCAGGTAAGGTAATAGACCAAAAAAATAGCGAAACTTTAATTGGTGCCACTGTTAACATAGAAGGCACTACAAAAGCCTCAGCTACCGATGTGGATGGCCATTATGTATTAAGCGGACTTGCGCCGGGCAAATACACTATATTAATAAGATATATAGGCTATCAAAGCAAAACCGTATCAGATATTGAAGTAAAAGCAGGTGCCAATACTCCACTTGATGTTACCTTGGGCCAGGCCCAATCACAAGCCTTGAATGAGGTTGTGATAAAAGCTACTTACAGGCAAGCATCGGTAGGTGCATTATATGCCCGCCAAAAAAATAGCATACAGGTATCTGACGGTATATCTTCCGATATCATTCGCCGCTCGCCCGATCGTAATACCGGCGACGTTTTAAAACGTATAGGCGGTACCAGCGTGCAGGATGGCAAATTTGTAGTTATACGCGGTTTGGCCGAAAGATACAATAACAACTTGCTGAATGGTTCGGTACTGCCAAGTTCCGAGCCTGATAAAAAAGCATTCTCATACGATATTATACCTGCCAGCCTTATTGATAATATTGTAGTTTATAAAACCGCAACGCCCGATCTGCCGGGTGATTTTGCAGGCGGAGCTATAAACACCATTACTAAGGATATCCCTGATAGTAAATTTATGGAAACTACCTTAAGTATAGGCTATAACTCTAAGGCTACATTTAAAAATGATTTTATTGACGCACAGCCAAATGGTAAATATGACTTTTTAGGCTTTAGCGATGATTCAAGGAAATTACCTCCGGTATATGCAGATAATAAGGCTATTTACACCTCGGGTACTACAAATAACCAAAAAATAGCCATCGCTCAGCAGTTCCCTAATACATTTGGTTCAAAAACAATTACAACTATACCTAACATTAACTTTCAGTTTGTTACGGGTAATTCTAAAGTGTTAAAAAATGAGGGTCGTTTAGGCTACAACTTTGCCTTAAACTATAGCACTGGTTATAAAGAGAGCACTGGTAACCGTACGCAATACAACGTATCGGCACCAGATCAATTGCCGCTGTATAGTTTTGACAGGAATATTTTTTCGAGCACTAAAACCCTGGGTGGTTTATTTAGCCTTGGATATACTACCGGTAGAACCAAATTGGTTTTCCGTAACCTGTTCAACAACGATTTTAGTAAGGATTACGAGCAAACAAGTAATGCACTGGTAAGAGGTGGCGACGATAGCGAACCTACCCACTACCGCGGTTTTTCGAATGAGGTAACCCAAAATGGTGTGTTAAGCTCTGTATTAGAAGGGCAGCACACCCTTGGCGAAAGAAAGATAATTGTTGATTGGGCCGGTTCATATGGTTTATCATACAGAAAACAGCCGGATCAGCGCATCGTTACCATATTTTCTAACCCCGATGGTGGCGAGTATCTATCTTTACCAAGCGAAAACAGCCCGCTGTCGAACATACTTGGCCGCGTATACTCTAACCTTAACGAAAACATCTACAGCGGGAAAGTAAACGTTACCTATCCGTTTAAATGGTTGAATCAGCCGCAAAAAATTAAAGTCGGTGGTTTATACACCTATCGTGACCGCGATTTCAGTATCGATGCATTAGGTTATGTTGATATAGTGGGTAATGGTAAACGAATAGACTTGGCTAATGGTACTACCATTGAGAACGTTTTTAGTCCTCAAAGCATTGCTAACAACAATCTTGCATTTTCAAGGATCGATCTTCAATCAACAGATTATGTTGGCACATCTAATTTAAACTCGGGTTATTTAATGCTCGATAATAAATTTAGCGATAAACTTCACCTGGTTTGGGGTGCAAGGGTAGAACGTTACGAACAAAAGTTAGCGGCTACCGGCAAAGCCGTGCAAAACTACGTGAACACAGATATATTGCCTTCGGCTAACTTATCGTACGCATTAACTGAGAAATCAAATCTTCGTGCCTCATTCTATAAATCAGTTAACAGGCCCGAGTTTAGAGAGCTTGCCGACTTTAGGTACTTCGATTATCAAAATAACTTTAACATAAGCGGTAATAAAAACCTGGTACGAAGCACCATCTCAAATGCCGATTTGCGTTACGAGATCTTCCCATCGAGCGGCGAAATTATATCCGTATCGGCATTCTACAAAAAATTTACAAACCCTATAGAACAGGTTAACCTTGATAATGATGTGTTATCGTACGATAACGCGGTAAGTGCCGAAGACTTTGGCGCCGAAGTAGAGTTAAGGAAGAAATTAAACTTTATCAGTGAGAATGGTCTTTTCAAAAACTTAACATTCTACGTAAATGCATCATACATAAATGCAAAGGTTAAATTTAGGAATAGGGAAGAAGCAAAAACACCTCTACAGGGGCAATCGCCATACCTGATCAATTCGGGCTTATTTTATGCACCCGAAAGCGGAAGTTTTACATTTAACGTACTGTATAACCGTATTGGCGAGCGCCTAAGGTTCCGTGGTGTTGATCCACACACCGATATCTACGAAAAACCACGTGATGTGATCGATTTCCAGGTGAGTAAACGCCTGTTTAAAGGTGGCGAACTGAAGCTTACCCTTTCGGATATACTGGCTCAAACCAACGCGCTATACTACAATATTGGCGACGTGAATAAAATTGCTTACAGCGCGGCTACCGATAAAATTATTCAAAACAGGTTTAATGGCTTTACAACCAACCTGTCATTTAAATACAGCTTCAAATAATAATTTGTTAACACCCGGGTGATATAAACATAATGTTATCATCACGACGGCTTTAAGTTAACTTAACATGGCCGGGGGATATTTACCAAATAAACTAAGACAGAAATAGAACACATGAAAAAACACATTTATTTACTCGGTATCGTTGGCTTGATGGCTTTTGCATCATCATGCTCAAAGTCAAATGGCCCAACTCCTCTTCCTCCAGATACAAAACCTCCTGTTACGGGTGGCAATGTTGATGTTAGGGGCAAAATCACAAAAGATACCCATTGGACAGCTGACAAAGTTTACCGTTTGCGTGGCTATGTTTATGTTGATAACAATGCTACTTTAACTATCGATGCAGGTACTAAAATAGTAAGTAACAAAGATTCGTCTGGTGTACTTATTATTTACAAAGGCAGCAAAATAAGTGCAGCGGGTACAGCTGATAAGCCTATTGTTTTCACTTCAAACGAAACTGAGAAAAAACCGGGCGATTTTGGTGGTGTGGTTGTAGTTGGTTTAGCTACAGGCAACGGTAACCACGCGGTACTTGAAGGTGGTGTTGACGGCGATCACCAGGCTTTTGGTGGTACTAACGATGCTGATAATTCGGGTGTGTTACAATACGTACGTATCGAATATGCAGGTAAAGCGGTTAACCCCGGCGACGAGGTTAATGGTTTAAGTATGTATACTGTAGGTAGCGGTACCGTGGTTGATCACATTCAGATTGTGCGTGGTTTGGATGATGCCTTTGAATTCTTCGGTGGCGCGTTCAATGCAAAATATCTTATCGCATACAATTGCGCTGATGATGATTATGATTTTGACGATGGATTCCATGGTAAAATTCAATTCGCTGTATCGGTTAAAGATCCTGCGTTTACTGATAATAAAGGTACAAGCGGCGATATTTCAAATAACTTTGAGTTTGATAATACTACCGATGCTAAAGGTTACATGTTAACCCCAAACACTTTCCCTTTAATGTCTAACTTCACTGCTATCGGCCCTAATAATGCTGCCGGTACATCAGCTGATTACGGTAACAATGCACGTTTCAGAAGAGGTGCTAAGTTCATCCTTGCCAATTCAGTGGTAATGGGCGGCCAAAAAGCAGGTATCGTAATTGATAACGATGTTACTGCAGGTTACTACAAAACAGGTATCAGCGGTGTTAAAAACACTTTGCTGGCATCTTTTGGTGCAAACTACAAAGTTGATAAATTAACTGATGCAACTGTATTAGATGCAGCCGGCTTAAAAGCTTTAGTTGAAACCCGCGATGGTAGCCAGTCATTTACTGATGCTGCTGCAATTGGTTTAACTGATCCTTTCAACAACGCTTCACCTAACCTTTTACCTAAAACTGGTTCACCAGCTTTAGCAGGTGCTAAATTTGAAGGCTCTATCAATGATGCCTTCTTTACAAAAGTTGCTTTCTTAGGTGCTATTGACCCTGCAAGCGACTGGACAAAAGCTACTTGGGTATCTTGGAATAGATAATAATTACAATATTTAATAACATAAAAAAGAGCGGCTGTCCATTAGGATAGCCGCTCTTTTTTTGTTTTATAATTAGTAATGACGTAACATTAAATTAACATATTAAGCCTCATTCTAATCCCATTCTAATTCTTGCTTAACAGGTGCTTAACACGGCCAAGGCACTTTTGAAGGAAAATAAAATCCTTCAAAATGAAAAAGATTTACCTGATTATTTTAACCCTGCTGGTAACAGTCGCGGCTAAAGCGCAGATCACAACTACCGTTATAAGCGGTAAGGTTGTGGATGCCAAAGGCGTTACTATGCCGGGCGTAACCGTGTCTGTATTAAATAACAGCACAGGTACGCGCTACGGCTCGCAAACCAATGCCGATGGCCGCTATACCATCCCCAATATAAACCCCGGCGGCCCTTATACTTTAAGCGCCACTTTTGTGGGTTACAAAAAAGATGAACATACCGATGTTACCTTATCATTAGGTAGCGCTACCTACAACTTTATTTTAACCGACGAAACAACAGCGCTAAAAGAGGTAAGGATTGTTGGCAATGCGGGCGGTACCAAAACAGGTGCAAGTACACGCATAAGTCAGGCTCAGATCCGCAACATGCCATCCATAAACCGCAGCCTGCAGGATCTTACCCGTGCCACACCACAAAGTAATAACAACTCTTTCCAGGGAACCAACTATCGTTATAACAACGTAACGCTTGATGGTGCCATAAATAACGATGCAATTGGCTTTAGCCCTTCTTTGGGCGGGCAAAACAATGCATCGGGCCAGGTAGGCAGCAGTACGCGTACAAGCCCCGTATCGTTAGATGCCATACAGGATATACAGGTTTTGGTTGCTCCATATGATATTAAAATTGGGAACGTATTGGGCGGTAGTATAAACGCGGTAACCCGTAGTGGTACAAATGATTTTACCGGTGCTATTTATGGTTATGGTCGTGGCGCTTTTTTAGTAGGGCCAAACAACGCGCCTCTGGCTGCCGGTGGCGATGGCTCAAAATTGCCAAATACTTTTCATGATTATCAAACAGGTATCCGTTTAGGTTTACCCATCATCAAAAACAAATTATTTTTCTTCACTAACGAAGAGATCGCCCGCAGGCAGGATCCTGTTATCCGCGGTGCAGGTACACCCGGCGCAGATCAGATCCTGTCTTTAAAAGATGCGCAGGATATTTCTAAAAAGTTTGCGGACGCGGGTTTTGATGCAGGTACTTATAATAATACTTCTATTTACTCTAACTCCAACAAGTTTTTTAACCGTTTAGATTGGAATATCAACGATAACAACCAATTAACCATCCGCAACAACACCATTAGCTCAACAGCTACAAACCTGGAGCGCGATCAACAAAACTTCCGTTTTGGCGGTATCGATTATACGTCGCACAATAACTCAACATCAACCGTTGCCGAGTTAAAATCGAGATTATCTAACAATGTGAACAATAGCCTGGTACTGGGTTACTCAAACGTACACGATTACCGCGATCCAAATTCAAACCCCGCTTTGCCTCAAATTGAAATAACAGGTAAAACACCGGGCACAACCATATTTGTTGGTACCGACCGCGAGGCCGCTATTTTTGATATGCACCAAAAAACAGCGGAATTTACAGATAACCTTACCTGGACAAAAGGTAAACACACCTTTACATTTGGTACACACAACGAGTTTTACGACATTACTTACAACTTTGTTAACGCCTGGAATGGCCGTGATGCCTTCAAAAGCGTTGCCGATTTCTTAGCCGATAACCCATCACGTATCCGTGCCAATTATAATTATACGAACAACACACGCGACTACATTTTGGCTAACCCATCGGCACAGTTTAAAGTTAACCTGCTTAGCTTTTATGGCCAGGACGAGATACAGCTATCAGATAAATTTAAATTAACCGCGGCCTTACGTATCGATTATGCTGGTGTACCCAACAAACAGCCCTTAAGCGATAAAACAACAAATGCCCCGGTTGATCCAAACTACGGTAATACCTTTACCTACACCAAACCTAAAGACATTACCCAAAACTATTTAAACAACGTTGAGTTTAACCCGCGTGTATCATTTAACTATGATATAAACGGCGACCAGAGCGTTATTTTACGTGGAGGTAGCGGCTTGTTTACCGGTCGTGTTCCGTTTGCTTGGTTTGGTTACGCGTTTTACAACAACGGCCAAACCTACGGCGCGTCTGATTTTAACCCACCTGCGGC
>NZ_JAQBOI010000014.1 GCF_028288105.1 Mucilaginibacter sp.
AAATCTTTTTTAGTTTGCCGTTGCCCTGATCGGCTACGTAAACATTGCCCGCGGCATCAACAGCTACATCTGTTGGGTTTAAAAAACCGGTGCCCACTACAACAGGGGTGCCACCACCTGCAGGCACCTGTTTTATTGTACTCGCGCTAAAATCGGCAACGTATATAACACCATTTTTACCTATGGCTACGCTATATGCGGTGGTAAAGCCGGTGGCTATGGTAGTAATCGCCCCTGTACCGGCTTCTATTTTCCTTACCACATTGTCGCCCATATCGGCTACATATATATTACCGGCATCGTCAAGTGCAAATCCCTTCGCGGCAATGCTGCCTGTCGGTATTTCTACCGCGGCGCTACCATCAGCAGGAAATTTAAATAACTTGCTTGGGTATATATTATCTAATAAATACACGTTACCCTGTGCATCTTTTTTTATTCTTAACGCCTGGGTTACGCCGCCGCCTATTGAAGTAAAACTGCTGCTATAACCAAAAGCATCAACATTGGTTGCTGTTGGTACAACCTGTGTTATTGCTGTATTAGTTGCAAAAACTTTGGCCGTACCATAGCCAATTGTGGGGTAATCTGTCGGGTTCGACGTAACTGTACTTGCTGCTGTAGCAATAGTTTTAGGGAGTGCGCCGGTTGCCGATAATTCTATATTGCCGGAGTATGTACCCTTTGCTGCAGAAGCCGCCAGCCTGATGTAAACAGGTGTTGAAGCAATTTCACCACCTGTGCCAACAGTAATTGTTGGTGAGAAGGTTGGGTTATTTATACTTACCTCAAAACCAGATGGTGGGACAATCAAAATACCTGAAGAAAGACCCGTGCCCGATACATTAAACGTTGTTGATGCCGAAGCGGTACCCCGCATAGTAGTTAAAGCGGATAATGTACCGCTTGTGTTTATAGATCCTGATACAGCAGTGATATTATAATAGATAGACTGGCTGCCTTCTACTGCCTGCCTTTCTGTTAAGTTATAAACAATCGGGAATAGCGCGATCTCGCTGATAGTGCCGGTAAAACCGAAACTACCATCCGGTACCGATGATCCGATAGAGAACGACTGTACTGCGTTTCTTTCGCCGGCCGGTAAGGTGTTGCTGCCTTCAGCTACCCTGTTGTTGTATATAGCTACAACGCCCGATGAATAATTTCGCGTCCACGATGTTTGCCGTGTTGTTCCATCGTTAATCGATGCCCCTGCCCCATAAGAAGCGTCACTATAACCGTCGATATTACCTATACCTACTGTGAATTTATTGTTATATACACCATACCCCCAGTCGTTAACAACCCCGCCTTGTTCAGAACCTACTATGCCGGCCATAGTGTACCATGCACCCGCATTACCGCTGTTAGTATTGCTGCTTGCCGCGTTGTAAACAATTGACCCGCTCATGTGGAAGTTTAAACCTGTTGTGGTAACAAGCATAAACTGCGTCCCGCTAAATTTGATAGCAGGCTTGCCGTTTGCGGTGTTTATTGTACCGGCATTAATTATTTGCGGCTGAGAAGATAAATTACCCTGTATAGCGTTATAGTTATGAACAACAGTTTGATCGTACCAAATAGCCATAGTGGCCGTGTTACTACCTATAATTGTGCTTAATGTAGTGCCTGTAGCACCTGTCGGCGCTGCATCATAAGTTGAATATGCTGCCGAAACCGGAGAACTTAATGAAAAAGCAAGGTTTGCTGAGGCATCGGGATAAACATCATAAAAACTACTCCCTATAGCTATACGAACCAATGGGCCACTGTAAAAACTACTTAATAAACGTAACGAGTAGGCGCCACCAAGACTGGTAGAACTTGTAAGGCCAAGCTTATCTAAAGAAAAACCCACGGGGAAATCCTGTTGCGAGTAAGCATTGGTGCCGGTATTAAACATATAGGCACCCTGCCCTACCGGGTTATTTGCAAAGCTACCTTTTGCTGTAGCGTTGCCGCCCGAGGCAAGATAGGTTTGCTGGGCATGTGCTATATTTAATGTTGAGATAAGCAGTGTGAATAAAACCGTTCTCAAAATAAGCTTATAGCTTAGTAAGAAGCGTTTTTGGGTGTTAAGAGTGTAAGGTGTTGGTAAAGGTAAAGCCATTAGGGGGCAAATTATAGTAGGTTAAATCAATAGTAATATTAGGGGCAGTAGTAAGCTTGTTAACAGGCCAGTTGGCCGTGAATTGCAAATGCTTTTTCACAGGACTTAATTATCGCCTTTGAGTGCGTTTAGAAAACATGGTAAAAAAGACAAAATCAGCGACACGGCTAATTATTGCAAAGCCGGATAAAGGCGCATTAGCATTGGCGCTTTAGTTTTGGCATTGAAAATACTCGGGAATAGAGGGCAGGTAAAGTTATTTCCATATAGTGGGTTTAATCAATTCTTATTATTAGGGTATATTTAATGCCGGGGTTTTATGCCGGGGCTTTTTTTATAAAAATGTAACAGCCGTTTTACGAAAAGATTTTTAAGAAAACATTTTTATATATTCTCTTGATAAGGCTTTCGGTTAACGGATATTGTTTAAAAAGAAATATTCCTCTTTTTAATATATGCGCTTTTATTCAAAGGTTAAGTCATTGTCATTAAAAACAAAAAATCACGTACTTATACCTGAATTTCAGCAAGTTATAAATATTAATTATTATTTCTATATCAATAATTTATATACCTCGAATAATAAGGCAAAGCTAATCCTCCACTTCCGGCCTATTTTCGGCACACTAAACCTCAACGCATCAAAATTCTGATAAACTTTATAATTTATATAGGGCAAAAACAGCTTATTTAGTATTTAGAAAAATAAACTGGTCATGCGATAAAAAAACTAAAAGCCGCTCTATTTTGGTAAAGCGGCTTTTAATGTCAGGAATAAGTTGAGTATTAATACAGCATCAATAATTATTTAATAAGTTTTGCAGGCAACCGGTCAATGGGCTGAATCTTTATTTGTTTATAATATACCTCTGCACCTTCAGATTGGATCTGGATCTTACCCAAGGTAAGTGGCGTTTCCTGCCCGTTATCCATTTGTTTGGTTTGATATAAAATCATCATTACTTTACCATTTATTACGTGTATGGCAGTATCTCCATAACAATATAGATCAAGTGTGTTCCACTGGCCCGATGGGTTTTCGGCATCCGTGCCCTTTATGCAATGCCGACCCTGGCTGCCGCCCTCTTTAAAAGTCATGAGCGTTCCCTGCGGGTTATAAATATAACCGTCTCCCACTTTATCCGCCGGTATACTTGCCAAGCCACCTGCAACACCCCAAAAATCGCCGCTATTCCCTTCCTCTATCTGAAACTCTTCGGAACGCATCCAGGCACCGTAATCTGCACCATATTTACCTACCGAATGGTATAACAATCCGCTATCTTTCTTTTTACCCTTTTTTTGCCCCCATGATAAAGCACCCCACTTAAACTGAAGTTGAAAATGATAATTCTTATACTCCTTTTTAGTAGATATAGCCCCCCAGTTTTCGCCAGAAATGCGGATAACATTTTCGCCGTTTTCTTTCACAATGGTAAATACATGGCGGGGGTCGTTGTTTAAACCTATGGGAGTGCCGTTAATGGGTTTACCCGCATCATCCAGATCGGGGCCAATATAGGTGTCCCAACCCGTGAGGTCTTTCCCATTAAATAAACTTTCCCATTTATCGGTATTTGATGCTGTTGTGAAACCAAGGGTTATCGCACAGATCATCAGCGGCATTATAAATTTAGCAGATCTCATAAGGCAAGTTATTAGGTTATTTGATCTAATATATAAATTATAAATGGCTGATTAAAACATTATAAAAAAGCCCGGATACATATTATGCATCCGGGCCTGGCATTATATTTTAGCTAACGCGATCGTGGTTTATATATAACGATTGATCACATTTTCAAGATATTCTTGTTTCCCGCTTATAACTGCAGGTTCGCCATTTTCAACCGCGTATTTGCGCAGGTCTTCCAACGATAGTTTTCCGTTCTCAAAATCTTTACCGGCACCGCTATCAAATGATGCATAGCGATCTTGCCTTACTTTACTGTAATCAGATTTTTTAAGGATGTTATCGGCAGTGATCAACGCACGTGCAAAAACATCTATACCACCAATGTGGGCGTGGAATAGATCGGCAGGATCGGTAGAATTACGACGGATCTTAGCATCGAAGTTTATACCACCGCCTGCAAAGCCACCGGCCTTTAAAATGATCAGCATATATTCGGTAACCTCGGTAACATCATTCGGGAACTGGTCTGTATCCCAACCATTTTGAAGATCGCCGCGGTTAGCATCAATAGAGCCCAATAAACCGGCGTCGGCAGCCACCTGCAGCTCATGTTGAAAAGTATGGCCGGCAAGGGTTGCGTGGTTAACTTCAAGGTTAAGTTTAAAATCATTTATCAGATCGTACTTCTGTAAAAAGCCTAATACTGTGGCCGCATCATAGTCGTACTGGTGCTTGGTAGGCTCACAAGGTTTTGGCTCGATAAAGAAAGTACCTTTAAAGCCTTGTTTACGGGCATAGTCTTTTGCCGTATGTAAAAATTTAGCCAGGTGCTCCTGCTCGCGTTTCATATCGGTATTCAGCAGGCTCATGTAACCTTCTCTTCCTCCCCAAAAAACGTAGTTCTCGCCACCTAAAGCAATAGTCGCATCTAAAGCCGCCTTAACCTGCGCGCCGGCTTGTGCCAGTACATGAAAATCAGGATTTGTAGAGGCCCCATTCATATACCTGCGATGGCTGAACAGATTTGCTGTTCCCCAAAGTAGTTTTACGCCACTTGCCGCCTGCTTTTGTTTGGCATAATCAACCATGACACCTAAACGGCGGTCGTTCTCATTAACATCATTGGTATAATCAACCACATCAACATCATGAAAACAGTAATAACCCAAGCCAAGTTTGGTAATAAACTCAAACGCGGCATCCATTTTATCTTTGGCGCGCTCAACAGCATCAGCCTTAACACTCCACGGAAATAAATGGGTTGGTTCGCCAAATGGGTCGGCACCATTGCCACAGAACGAGTGCCAGTAAGCTACAGCAAAACGCAAATGATCTTTCATTGGTTTACCTGCAACTACTCTATCGGCATCATACCATCTGTATGCAAATGGGTTATCGCTTTCTGTACCTTCGTAATTAATTGCGCCTATCCCTTTAAAAAACTCTTTTTCACCTGTAATAATGTTCGACATAATATTTAATAATTAAATAGATTTATATTTTGGTTGGTTTATTTCACAATTGCCAATTGGTTTTCTAACAGGGCCTTCCACTCCTGGTAAAAGGGCTCTATATCCTGTCCATCTGGCTCAATTAATTGCATAGGTTTCATATAGGTAAACGCTTCGGCCGTTGTTTTATATATACGGGCACCAATGCCTGCCCCTATTGCAGCGCCCACACTACCGTCGTTTTTGTATAATTCAACTGGTACACCTGTAAAGTTTGAGAAGCTTTGGCCAAACACTTCGCTTAAAAACAAATTTGCCTTGCCCGCCCTGATAACCGATGGGGACATTCCGTTTTCGCGCAGGATATCCAGACCATATCTGAATGCACTGGCTATACCCTCCTGCACCGCTCTAAATATATGCGCGGATGTATGATGGTTAAGATCGATACCATGAAAATGGACGCCTATTTGTTTATTGTTAAGCATTCGCTCGGCGCCGTTGCCAAAGGGTAAAATACGCAGGCCGTCGCTCCCAGCCGCAACGGTTTTAGCCAAGTCATTCATTTGCCCGTAGCTGGCTGATGAGCTAAAAGTGTTTTTGACCCACCGGTTTAAACTACCCGTTCCGTTAATGCAGAGCAAAACCCCCAGACGCTTTTGCTGCGGCATATAATTTACATGGGCAAAGGTATTTACGCGCGATTGTTTATCGTAAGTAAGTTCATCGCTCACGCCATAAATTACACCTGATGTGCCTGCCGTAGCGGCAACTTCGCCCGGTTGTAATACATTAAGCGATAATGCATTATTGGGCTGATCGCCCGCCTTATAAGTAACCGGGGTGCCTTCCCTCAACTTTAAGCTTTGCGCTATAGTTGCCGATACATAACCATGTTCTGAAAAAACAGGTAGTATCTCTGGAAACAGGTTCCTGTCAAAATCATAGTATTTTAAAATATCGTCAGAGAAACTATCAGTTATAAAATCATAAAACACTCCTTCAGATAATGATGATACGGAGCAGGAAACGCTTCCGGTTAGTTTCATGGCTATAAAATCGCCGGGCAACATCACCTTATCTATTTGTTTATATATCTCCGGCTCATTCTGTTTTACCCACGCCAGTTTAGATGCGGTAAAATTGCCCGGTGAGTTTAATAAATGCGACAAGCATTTTTCCCCGCCAATTTCGTCAAAGGCTTTATTACCGATCTCTACCGCCCTGCTGTCGCACCAAATAATGCTATCGCGCAATGCCTCGCCCTGTTTATTAACCAACACTAAACCGTGCATTTGGTAGGCTATACCAATAGCAGAAATATCCTGCGGATTATAATCGGCGCTTTTATGGCACAAGTGAATAGCCTTTTGTGTGTGTTCCCACCACATATCGGGCGATTGCTCTGCCCAGCCGGAATGCAGCGCTTTTATTGGCGATTCGCTATCGGGATACTGCGCAGTGGCTATCAGCTTTTGCGAAGCAGAGTCAACAACAGATACTTTAACCGATGATGTGCCGATATCTATACCTAACAGGAGCATATTATAATTGGGTTTGTGAACAGCTAAATTAATTATCTTTTTAAAAAATGCAATCGATTGCCGAAATTTATTTTCACATATTTGTACAGGTATGAAATCTAAAAAAAGAACGACCATATACGATATTGCTGAAAAATTAAATATCGCCCCGTCATCAGTATCAAGGGCCTTAAACAATAGCAGTTATGTTAAGGAGTCTACTAAAAAATTAATTTTACAGACAGCCGAAGAGCTCAATTATAAAATGAACAGCCTTGCGTCTAATTTGCGCAAAGGCCAAAGCAAAACCATTGGCGTTATTGTACCACGGATAAATCAAAACTTTTTTTCCAACGTTATTGCAGGTATTGAAGATGCCAGCTATAAGCAAGGGTATAACTTAATTATATGCCAGTCTAATGAGTCGTACGAGAAAGAAGTGCAGTGTGTAAATACTTTAATTAACCAGCATGTAGATTGTATTGTAATATCCATTTCTGTTGAAACAATTAATTACCAACACTTAAAAAACATACTTGACCACCATATTGAACTTATTCAGTTTGACCGTGTTGCCGACGAGCTTGAGACTTTAAAAGTAATTAACGATACCCTTCAGGCATCTTACGAAGCGGTTAACCATTTAATTACCCAGGGATATAAACGCATAGCCTTGTTAGAAGGCCCACAAAGCCTCAATATTTTCAGGCAAAGAAAGGAAGGCTACTTGCAAGCCCTTAAAAAGCACAACATGCCGGTATTAAACGAACTGATGCTTGAAAATGCCTGGACCAAAGATTTGGGAGCCCAGGCTACCCGCAAGTTATTGAGCCTCCCCAACCCGCCGGATGCAATATTCGCCTCTACTTCAGATTTTTCGGCCTTAGGTGTGCTTGAGGTAGCAACAGCTATGAATATAAAAGTACCTGCCCAACTTGGCATTTGCGGCTATTCAAATGAGGATTTTACAGAGATCACCAGCCCTTCTATTACCACAATTGACCAGTTTAGCGTTGATATGGGCAAAACAATAGCCAATTTGTATTTTGAAGAAATGAAAAATACAGATGTTTCGGCCACACCTAAAACCATTAGTATTAAGCCAAAACTTATTACCCGTTCATCCACTCAAAGGTTAACAGAATAAAGATACCTCGCCAAGCTTTTTTAGTTTAAAGCTTTAGGTATAGGTTTATATTATGTACGTACATAATATAATGAAAAATTCAAATTAATGCACATATTCTTGAAATTGTAATACAGCGTTATTGGTCATTTTATAGTTAAATATCTTTATTTAATGGTTTTATTAATACATTAGCATTAACCTGCATAAACATTAAATACCAGTTTTAATTTAAACCTCATTATAGCATAATTCGGAAATATGAAACTTATTATAGATCATAAAAGCCCAATACCCCTCCACGTTCAAGCCGAGCGATTAATTAGAGATTTAATCAAAGAGCCTGAGTATCAGGCAGGAAAGTTGCTTCCAAACGAAGTTGACCTGGCTAAAAAACTGGCTATTTCCAGAACCACCTTAAGGCAGGCCATAAATACACTTGTAAATGAGGAGCTACTAACCCGTAAAAAGAAGGTGGGTACCAAAGTGGCCCATGAAAAGATCAGCTCAAAATCTATGAACTGGCTTAGCTTTTCGCAAGAAATGAAAGCGCGTGGCATTCCTATTAAAAATTATGAGCTGCATGTTAGCTGGGTTTACCCCGAAGAATATATTGCCAATTTTTTCGAGATAAAAACCGACAAAAAGATTCTTAAAATGGAGCGTTTAAGAGGAAGCTCAGAAGAAGCGTTTGTTTATTTCATCTCTTATTTCCACCCGCGGATTGGCCTAACCGGCGACGAAGATTTTAAACTTCCATTGTATGAAATGCTTGAAAATGAGCATTCTTCTATAGCGATACTTTCTAAAGAAGAGATAAGTGCACGCGTTGCTGATAAAAACCTGGCCGCCAAATTAGAGATTGAAACAGGTAGTCCTATCTTGTTTCGTAAACGATTTGTTTATGACCAGGGCGAGCGCCCTATGGAATTTAATTTAGGATATTATAAAGCTGATAGTTTTGTTTACACAGTAGAAAGCAGACGCATAATTTAACTTGAAAATTTTTTACTTGTTTGAGAATTAAATAATTTTAATATGTTTGTACATTATGACATACAAAAGTTTGATTTTTGATACTAAAAAGTCCACCAAACAATTAAATATCGAAGTGCTAAGGAATACGGATCAGTTTGTTATGTCTGCATTAAATGAAACAGGTACAGAATCCGGCTACGATATTTATCCGTCATTCAAGATCACTCAACCCATTCATTCGGGATACGAAAGCCTGGGAGAACATATTATTCAAATCGGCGGTAATTTTATTCTTGATGGATACGGCTCTGTATGCTGGGACATAATTAAAAATTCACTTACTAATTTTTTCAATAAAAAGGGTATAGATACCGAGTGGATCTCCATTGAAAACTACCTTAAACCCGAACAAGAGATTGACAAGCTGATAGCTCCATACCTTGGTGAGGATGACCCACTTTTTGGTAAGATCTATCCCGGTGAGATCTCTGATCTTTATGATACAGATAGCATAGCCGGGCTTACACCCAATAACAATAGCCTCACCTTTGTTTATGGATGCGGGGCCGCATTAGTTAACTGGCAATGCCCGGTCATTTATTTTGATGTCCCTAAAAATGAGATCCAGTTTAGGTCAAGGGCTGGCAATGTTCGCAATTTGGGTGCACAATCACCCAATGAACCAAAAGCACAGTATAAGCGATTTTACTTTATTGACTGGGTTGTATTTAACAAGCACAAACAGGCATTGCTGCCCCGTTTAGCCATAGTCGTTGATGAACAACGTCCTGACGAGATTACCTGGACAACCGGGGAAACCTTACGTGACGCTTTAACCGATATGTCATCTAAAGCTTTTAGAGCGCGGCCCTGGTTTGAGCCGGGGGTATGGGGTGGCCAATGGATAAAAAAACATATTGAAGGCCTGAATAAAGATGTTATTAATTATGCGTGGTCGTTTGAACTTATAGCGCCCGAAAATGGCATTGTGCTGGAGAATAACGGTATCCGCCTGGAGGTTTCTATAGATAACCTGTTATATAACAATAACAAATTAATATTAGGTAAAGCTGCCGATAGATTTGGGTACAAATTCCCTATTCGTTTCGATTTTTTGGACACAATGGATGGCGATAACCTATCGCTGCAATGCCACCCTACCGTACCCTATACCAAAGCAAATTTTGGCGAAGATTTTACACAGGATGAAACTTACTATATATTAGATGCAGAAGAAGACGCGGATGTTTACCTGGGTTTCCAGGAAAATATAGATAAAGATGCTTTCAAAGCCGTTTTAGAGGAAAGCTTCAACACCAGCAGCCCCATCGATGTAGAAAAATACATCCAGGTTTTCCCGGCCAAAAAGCATGATCTTTTCCTTATCCCGAATGGCACGGTTCATTGTTCGGGTAAAAACAATATGGTGCTTGAAATAAGCGCTACACCGTATATTTTCACATTTAAAATGTATGATTGGGTACGCCCTGACCTAAGCGGAAACCCGCGTACCTTAAATATTGACCGGGCTTTTGACAATCTTAATTTCGACCGTAAAGGCAATGTTGTTACAGATACTTTGATATCGAAACAAACTGTTGTTAAAAAAGGCGCGGATTGGCAGCTTATTAACCTTAGCACACATCCCGAGCATTTTTATAACATCGAAAGATTTGAATTTGAGACCGATGTTACCGACACCACCAATGACCAGTGCCTTATACTTAGCCTTGTTGAAGGCGAAAGCATCATTGTAAAAACAGGCGATCTGGAACAGGTGATAAACTACGCGGAAACTTTTATTATCCCCGCAAATACAAAAACTTACAGCATGCGCAACAACGGCAGCCAAAAGGCCAAAGTTGTAAAGGCCTATGTTAAAGACGAGTGCTGTTAATAAACCTAAATTAATATAAGAATTCTTTAATAACCATCCGGATTGGAGCCAAATAACCATTTACATGAGCAGTAATACAACATCGAAAAAGTCTTCGTTTTTTTTAATTGCAGTTACCCTTGTAGCCACTATGGGCGGGCTATTATTTGGTTTCGATATGGCCGTCATATCCGGTGTGCTGCCGTTTGTAAAACACCAGTTCGCTCTATCTTCGGTTGCCGAGGGTTGGTTTGTTTCATCGGCATTAGTAGGTTGCATAATAGGGGTGTCATTCTCCGGCGAGCTTAGCGATCGTTTAGGCCGAAAAAAGATGCTGATGCTTTCGGCTATCCTGTTTTTTGTATCAGCAGCCGGAACCGCATTTTCATCCAATTTTACTTTTTTGGTATTGGCCCGCATGCTTGGTGGTACAGGCGTTGGGGTAGCATCAATAGTGGCGCCATTGTACATATCAGAAATTGCCCCCGCCAAAATACGGGGCAGACTGGTTACTTTTTACCAGCTGGCTATAACTGCCGGGATCCTTATCGCTTACCTTACCAATTCAGAATTGCTTGGTTTTTCGTTATCTCATAAAAGTATTTTACTTGGCAATGAAGCGTTGCAGGGCGCATTAAACCTGTTATTTATAAAGGAAGTATGGCGCAGCATGTTAGGCTTGGGCGTTATCCCATCCCTATTGTTTTTTATAGGCTTAGCCTTTGTACCCGAAAGCCCGAGATGGCTGCTTCAGAAAGGTAAAGTTGCCGAAGGTGTTGCTATACTAACAAAAATTGAAGATGCCGAAATTGCAGCCCAGGAAGTTGCAGCCATAAACAAGAATACAAAAAAGGAGGTTGGGACTTACAAAGAGTTGTTTGCACCGGCCTTAAGAAAACCTTTAATGATTGGGATATTGCTCCCCCTGTTCTCGCAGTTTAGCGGTATAAACGCTGTTATTTATTACGGCCCGCGCATACTAAGCGATGCCGGTATCAATATTAGCAATGCGTTGTTGGGCCAGGTTATATTTGGTTTGGCAAACTTCCTTTTCACCATCATTGCCATTTGGAAGGTAGATAAAATGGGGCGCAGGCCACTTTACATTGTAGGCTCGCTTGGTGCTACTGTTTCTTTATTTTTTACAGGATGGTGCTTTCTCCATGGCAGCACAAATAGCATTGCTTTGGTTATCAGCATAATATTATTCCTGGCTTGTTTTGCTTTTTCTATAGGCCCGTTAAAATTTGTAATAGCTGCCGAGATCTTCCCAACAAAGATCCGTGGCCGTGCAATGGCCATCAGCATCATGACAATGTGGGTAGCAGATACCATAGTTGGGCAGCTTACCCCTATTCTATTGGGTTCAATTGGCCCAGCTTATACCTTTTGGTTCTTTTCGGCCTGCTGCCTGTTGTCTTTCTGGACGGTTTATAAAATGGTACCCGAAACCAAGGGGAAGTCGTTAGAAGAAGTACAGGATATTTGGGTAGCGCACTAAATTTACTTATTTCTCCCGATAAAATATAAAAGAAGGCCGCTATTAGCGGCCTTCTTTTATTACTAATTGTTTGCTATAAAGCTGTAGGTTACGCCTGGCATAGTTTTAAAACTATATACAATGGCTTTATCCTGCGTGCTGCTTTTCACATTAGCTGTACCCGCTTTCAAGGTGTTTGATACCCTTATTTTACAATTCCCTCCGGATACTGACTTGATGGACAGCTTAGTTATTTTGCTATTTTTCCATTCCAGGTTAGTGATAACAAAATTGCCCCTTGCACGCAAGCCCTGCACGGTGCCCTCGGCCCATGCTTTTGGCAACGCGGGTAGCAGTTGAATTTCATCTGTCTGGCTTTGAACCAACATTTCGGCAACACCTGCTGTATAGCCAAAGTTGCCATCTATCTGGAACGGTGGGTGCGCGCAGAAAAGATTGGCATAGATACCGCCACCCTCGTTATAATCAACACCGGCACCACCAACAAGGGTTATAAAGTTGTTCAGGATAGTATAGGCATGGTCGCCATCAAGCAAACGCGCCCAAAAGTTCATTTTCCATGCCATTGACCACCCAGTTGAGGCATCGCCACGGGCAAGCAGGCTTACTTTTGCCGCTTGTGCCAGTTCGGGAGTTTTAATAGCGCTTATTTGCTTACCGGGATGCAGCGCAAACAGGTGCGATGCATGCCTGTGGGTATCTTTAGGGTCATCGCGGTCGGTTTCCCATTCCTGCAGTTGGCCCCATTTGCCAATCTTCGGCATTAAAAGGTGCTCTTTTAATGAAGCGATATGGTCACGGTAGGTTTTATCTATACCCAGCACATCACATGCTTCAATATAATTGGTGAACAGGTCATAAACAATCTCCTGATCGTGGGTTACCCCATCTTCGGTAGGCCCGTGCTCCGGCGACCAGCCCATTGGCGAAACCAGCGTACCATCGGCCCGGCGTTTTAAATGATCGTCCCAAAACTCTACAATCTCTTTTAATATCGGGTAGGCAAAGGTTTTAAGATATTTTTTATCTTGCGTAAAAGCATAATGCTCCCATATACCCTGCGCATACCATGCACTGCCGGGTGTGTTCCATAAAAAGCTCGACCCTCCAAAAATGTTATTCTCTGTTTTCACCGTCCAGCCACGGGTACCGGGATATTGTTTAGCGGTACTTTCGGTTTTCACCTTGCGCATACTGTTAATATAATCCAGGTATGGATAATGGCATTCCGAAAGATTTGTTGGTTCGGCCAGCCAATAATTCATCTGGATATTGATGTTAGAGTGATAATCACTTCGCCATGGCGGCGAAGTACTATTATTCCATAAGCCCTGCAGGTTGGCTGGTAAGCCCCCTTTGCGCGATGAACTGATCAATAAATATCTGCCATACTGAAACAACAACGCTTCTAAGCCGGTATCTCCTGATTTTTTATAATTGATGATACGCTGATAAGTTGGCACTAAACTGTATGTGCTTATTTTACTGCCCAGTGTTAAGGATACCCGCCCAAAAAGAGATTTGTAATCTGCGATATGTCTTGTTAATAGCTGGGGATAGGTTTTAGCAGTGGCCGCTGCCAATATGTTTTTTACTTTAACATTAGGGTCTTCACCCTTCCACTTATCCTCGCGCTTGTTGCTATAATCTGTGGCTGCCGAAAGTAATATGGTAAAGCCATTTGCCTTTTGAATATTAAGTTGTGCAACTCCCTTTTCATCCTTTTCAACACTTACCGATCCTCCATCTAAAATAATCCTGGCTGTTGCACTATAGGCCATGCCGTTATCCAGCTTGCCATTTATTTGCAGGCTGGCGTTATTCCCGGTAATAATGGCTTTATGCGCATCGGTAAGTTGTATGATGGCCGAATATGCGCCAGCTTTGCTGGCTTTATAATGTAACGCCATCACCTTATCCGGGAAACTGCAGAAATACTGTCGACTATAATTAACCGCCCCCAAAGCATAGCTGATATTTAACACGGACTTGCTGATATCCAGTTCACGGTGATAGTTTGTTGCTGCACTATCCTTCCCGGTGAACTTTACATACAGGTCGCCAAAAGCCTGGTATGCCCCGGTTTCGTCTTCATCGCCTGTCCACAGGCTAATTTCGTTAAACTGTATATGTTCTTGCGCTACGCCGCCAAATACCATGCCCCCTATGCGGCCGTTGCCAATAGGGTATGCATCTGTCATCCAATCTTTAGCGGGTTTATTGTCCCACAATTTCAGGTCCTGTGCATTGGCTTTGCTTGCAAAAAGGAAACACCCTGCACAAAGGATAGTTAGCGCAATGCGATAAAATAGATGTGAGATAACTCTCATAGTTAAAAATTAAATAAGGTTAAATTGATCTGTCTAAATGTACATAACCGCCATCAACATAATTAATTTGCCCGGTAGTATGGCTTGAAACCGGCGATAAAAGAAACACCGCCATATTGGCTATCTCTTCAACCGTGGTCATTCTTTTTCCTAACGGGATGTTATCAACTATTGATGCTAACTTTTCTGCCGGGTTTTCAACTGTTTGCAGCCAGCGCTCATATAAAGGCGTATAACACTCGGCCACTACAACGGCATTCACACGTATATTATGCGGCAATAATTCAACCGCCCATTCTCTTGTTAGTGCATTACGGCCGCCATTTGCAGCAGCATAGGCCGATGTACCGCCCTGCCCGGTATCAGCCACTTTCGAGCTGATATTAACAATGCTTCCTTGTGTCTTAATTAATTCGGGCAGTGCATAATGTGCTATTAAATAATAATGCACCAGGTTTTTATGAAGGGACTGCATAAACTTTTCATAACCACCGTTCTGCAAGCCTACCCCATCATTTTCACCGGCGTTGTTCACCAGGCCATCAATACGGCCAAACTTTGCTATCACTTTTTCTACAGCTTCCCTGCATTCGTCAGGGTTAGATAGTTCGGCTTGAAACTGGAACGCTTTCCCACCTGCTCCCTCAATCTCTTGTACAGTTTTGAGGCTCTCATCTGCCGACCGGCTTAAAATTACCGCGATAGCACCTTCCCGGGCAAGCAGCACAGATATGCCTTTGCCAATACCGCGCGCACCACCAGTTACTATAATTACTTTGTCCTTAATTTGTAGATCCATAAATTGGTTAAGCCCGGCCATGTTAAGGCCGGTATAATTGGTTAAATATATATTTAATAACAGGTTGATATTAAATAGTATTACACAAATTAAGCGTTTGTTAAAAGCTTAATGTTTAATCCTTTTATCAAATCATTCAGCGATATTGGATTAAAATAAAACATATATCAAATTTGTGGCTTTTAAGTTGAATTTTTGTACATTCATCCTGCCAATTAATTTTTCATGAAACCTCAATTATTAAAAGTATCTACTAACCTGGTGCATTCATTTAATGCCCGGCGGGATATAATGCCAAATGTGAACAACCATTGGCATTACCATCCCGAAGTTGAGCTGGTTTATTTTAAAAAAGGAAACGGCACCCAGTTTATTGGCGATTGTATTACCCAGTTTAATACCGGCGATGTAGTTTTAGTGGGATCCAATTTACCCCACTACTGGCAGTTTGACGGCAGTTACTTTAACAAAGAAGCAGATGTTACGGCCGACGTAAGCGTTGTACATTTCAGTGAGAATTTTTGGGGCGATATGTTTTTGGAATTGCCGGAGAATAAAGAGATCAAGGACGTACTAAAAAGATCAAAACGGGGGATACAAATAACCGGCGCAAACATGATGGAGATAGGTAACCTGATAGAAAAGGTTATACATGCCGAAGGTGCCCGCAAGATAATTTTGTTGATGGAGGTATTGCTGGCTATTGGCGATAGCGCTGAAAATAACACGCTTGCTTCTATGGGTTTTCAGCACAATTTCCAGGAGTCAGAGAAAGACCGTATCAACGCTATTTACAACTACACGATAGCTAATTTCAAGAAAAAGATCTCGCTTGAGGAAATAGCGGCGGTAGCCAACATTAGCCCAAACTCTTTTTGCAAATTTTTTAAATCGCGCAGCAGAAAAACCTACTCGCGTTTTATTAATGAGATACGTGTTGGCAATGCCTGCAAACTACTTATCAACAACCAATTAAACGTAAAAGAAATATGCTATGACAGCGGCTTTTACAACTTTGCCAGCTTTCATAAATATTTTAAAGAAATAACCGGTAAAAGCCCTTTAAGCTATCAAAAAAACTATATAAAATAACCGGTTATTTTCTCGCTACAGTACTGTCCACCCAACTATCCGTGCGGAATGGAGAAGCCGGCAACCCTGCCCCATTATATAAATTACAAACGGGGTTATTGGCCCATGCATAACGCACAGCTACCGGTGCACTTACCCTGGGGCTACTGACTATAACCTTATCACCGCTGATTACGGCATCGGCCCAATAAAACTTTTGATCGGCACCCGCTATAAAAAAACCGGTAGGTAATTTTGCATTTTTGGCTACCAACCCACCATCGGCACATTTAAATTGTATGCTGATGCTGTTGCCCTCAATTTTATAAGAACTATACATAGGGCCAGAGTAAGCAATTTTTTCACCATAATTTTTTGCAAGGGCAATAAGGGCCAGTCGGCCGCCTACTTCCTGTTTATTTTTGGGATGTATATCGGCGCCATCGCCAATATCTATCGCTACAGCCATACCCGTATTAGCTAATGCAAGCGCACCGGATTGTGCATCGCGCAATTCGGCCCATGCCGATGCAACGGGCTGATAGCTTACCTGAAAATAGTTGGCCAATTGCACAAAATAGAAGGGCATTTTACTGTTATTCCACTGTTGTCTCCAATCTGCTATCATAGCCGGGAATAGTTCGCGGTATTGGTGCGCCCTCGCCGCATTCGACTCGCCCTGGTACCATATCGCTCCCTTTACAGCATACTGGATAAACGGATTTATCATGCCGTTAAATAATACAGTTGGCCTGTTGGGGCCGTCGTTTAATTGTGGCATAGGATAATCTTTAAAATCTAACCCAACCTTATAATCCCAGCTACCATTAAGTGCCATACGCGCACCCGATGTTGTTTGCAGGTATAGTTTGCTTTTATCGCTATTTAATCCGCCGCCACCTGCTCCGTCAAGTACCCTTACGCATAGTACAAATTCGCCTCCTTTTACTTTATCGGCGGGTATAGTGTAGTTACGCAATACGTTAAACCCATTTGTTTCTCCTATTTTTTCACCGTTAAAAAACGTGATATCATTATCGTCAACGGTGCCCAGGCTTACCTGCAGGTCTTTTCCAGCCCACTCCTGTGGTATGTTTACCTTTTTGCGATACCAAACAATGCCGTCAAAATCTGGAAGTGATGCGGTTTCCCATTCTGTAGGTAGCAACATAGTACCCCAACCCGTGGTATCAACAGTCGGTTCGGCCCATTGCGGTACACCTTGTTTATAACCGGCATCCTTTATAAGGTATTCTTTTTGCCATGCTGCAAGTTCCTGATCATATACAGCCTGACTTTGTTCTTTATTAAGCGTTTTAACTTTATTTAAACGCTCGGCAAAGTCTGGGAGTTTTTTAATGGTTTGCTCGCTTGTCCAGGCTTCCAGGATAGTTCCTCCCCATGATGTATGTATCAATCCTATTGGGATGCCCGTCTTTTTATAAATATCCCGTGCGAAAAAATAGGCCACTGCCGAAAACCCTGCTACAGTTTGAGGGTTGCACTCCTGCCAACCACCGCCGCTCACTTTGGCATCATCTAAAGGCACAGTGCTGGTTACATGCTCTACCTGCAATAAGCGGATATTTGAGTATTGGGCATCTGCTAATTCCTGCTTATAATTAAGAACCTGCGACCACCCCGAAACCGGGAACTCCATATTTGATTGCCCTGAACATACCCATACTTCGCCGATCATTACGTTTTTTAATGTAACCGTTTCTCCATCATTAATGGTGATATCGTATGGCCCGCCATAAGCAGGGGTGGCAACCATAACTTTCCACTTACCGTTTGCATCAGCTGTGGTTGTATAATGTTTATTGCTCCATGTGGTGCTGATGGTTATTGTTTTACCGGCATCGGCTTTGCCCCAAACAGCGGCATTTGTTTTTTGCTGCAACACCATGTTATCGCTAAATACCGATGGCAGCACAACTTTACTTTGTGCGTTAAAACCAATAATTGTAAGCCCTATAAATAAGCCGTTACGGAGTGATCTGAGTATGTTCATTTAGGTTGTTAATACAAATATGCTTAAGCTTCTTGGCCCGTGTGCACCAAGCACAAGAGATTGTTCAATATCGGCAGTTTTTGAAGGGCCGGCAATAAAGGTAGCAAAACTATGGTCAGAACCTTGTGTGCGCTTGTAGGCAGCGTGCATATCGGCCACAATATCACCAGCATTAACAACCAGCGCAAGGTGCTGGCATATAAACGGCAAAACGCGTGTGCCCATTTGCTTTTCTGTTACCCATAAAGCGCTGTTTTCGGCTATGCCAAATTCAGCTTGCAGTATGGCCAGTTCTACGTTCTCTAATTCATGCGGGGTTGCGCCTGCAGCTAAAGCCGCATCAGTGGCTACATCAAATAATTGAGGGATAGAAGTAAGCACCCTTGAACCAGGAATTATATTCAGGTGAGTTTTAATATCAGCTATGCTTTCAACGGATATTACCTTGCTGCCTACATTACCGGCAACAGCTTTAAAGGTTTCCAAAACAGTCAAACCATCCACCTGTTGCCTGTTCTCCCATAAAGTAATATCGGGCGCGGCTACCAATGGTGGCTGGCTTTTACGTACATCAGCTAAGATCTTTTCCCTTGTCGTCATCTTGTTTATTTCGAATGTCGAATTTTCAATTTCGAATTTATTCTTTGTCTTGATTCTAACTTCTATTCTTCGCGTACCACTCACCAAACGATTCTTTTGGCGGTTCGGGCATATCACGTTGCTTGTACCACGGGTTTAAGCCATTATTAACCGCGAAGGGTGCATATTTCATCACCAACCTGCCGGCCTTACCTGCAATGCGGTAAACTTTTGGGGATGACAGCGTATAGGCCATCGCCTGCATGGCCGCAGCCTTCTTTTTATCGCCATAACCTTCCTTTACTATAACCTGACGCCATTTATAAAGCTGATCATGGATATCGATCTTTACCGGGCACACATTGGTACACGAGCCGCATAAGGTTGATGCAAAAGGCAGATCGGCATATTGCTTCATATCCAGATTGGGCGCTAATATGGATCCAATTGGCCCCGCAACAGCGGTATGATAACTGTGCCCGCCACTACGCCTGTATACCGGACAAGTGTTCATGCATGCCCCGCAACGGATACATTTTAATGAGTTTCTGAAATCTTCGCGGCCCAGCTGCACACTACGGCCGTTATCGACCAATATAATGTGCATTTCCTGTCCGGGCCGTGGTCGTTTAAAATGACTGGAATAAGTAGTAATAGGCTGCCCGGTCGCACTACGGGTAAGCAAGCGCAAAAACACACTTAGGTGTTTACGTTTGGGGATCAGTTTTTCGATACCCATACTGGCAATGTGCACATCAGATAAATGAGCGCCCATATCTGCATTGCCTTCATTAGTACATACCACAAATTCCCCGGTTTCGGCTACTGCAAAGTTAACACCGGTTAGGGCGGCTCTGCGGGTTAAAAATGTATTACGTAAATGTACACGGGCCGTTTCGGTTAATATCTGCGGATCGGATTCACCTTTTTCGCTGCCTAAATGCTCGTGAAATATATCGCCTATTTCTTCCTTCTTTTTATGGATACACGGTAATACAATATGGCTGGGAGGTTCTTTTGCCAGCTGTACGATCAATTCGCCCAAATCAGAATCTACTACGTTGATACCTTGCTCTTCAAGGAAGTGATTAAGATGGCATTCTTCGGTAAGCATCGATTTGCTTTTCACCATTTGGGTGATGCCGTGTCTTTTTAGAATGCTGTGCACAATATCGTTATGCTCTTTAGCATCTGCTGCCCAGTGCACAGTAATGCCGTTACCGATGGCTTGTTTTTCAAATTGCTCCAGGTAATTACCCAGATCAGATAACACATTGTGTTTTATCTGCGATGCGGCCTCCCTCAACTCTTCCCAATCGGGGATCTGATGAGATGCCCTATCACGTTTTTGGCGCACCCACCAAAGGGTTTCATCGTGCCAATCTACACGCTGTTCATCTTTATTAAACGCTTCTGCCAGTGCTGCGTGGTCTTTCATGCTACAGTTTCTTTTACGCCATTTAATATTTCGGCAATGTGTATCACTTTAACCCGGCTTTTTAACCTGCGCAATATACCTTCCATATGCATAAGGCAGGAAAGATCCGCAGCGGTTATATATTCGGCGCCGTTTTGGATATGGTCGGCTACCCTATCTTTCCCCATTTTTGCAGAAACCGCTTCTTCGGCCACGCAAAAGGTACCGCCAAAACCACAACATTCATCAGGGCGATCCAATGGTACTATCTCAACGCCTTTAACCATATTAAGCAACGCAACCGGTTTTGAAAACGGGGCTGCCGTAAGCTCTGTCATTTGTGCCAGCTTAAGGCCGCGCTGGCCGTGGCAACTTTGGTGCAGACCAACCCGATGCGGAAACGCAGCGTCCAGCTTTTCAACTTTTAATATATCGGTTAAAAACTCGGTTAGCTCATATATTTTTTTGCGGATGCCGAGCGCTTTTTGCTCATCATTATGCGTATGCAAATGTTCCTTTATATGCAAGGCACAACTACCGGATGGAGAGACGATGTAATCGTACTCCGCAAAATTATCTACAAATAACTCATTACATCCTTCGGTTAAATGTTCGTAGCCGGAATTGGCCATAGGTTGCCCGCAGCAGGTTTGCCGGGCAGGATAACTAACCTCCACACCCAACTTTTCAAGCAATTCTAAGGTGGCTATTGCTGCATTGGGATAAAACTGGTCCACATAACAAGGGATGAAAAGGCCTACTCTCATATTCTTATCAGCTAAACGAAAAAATCAATTTTTTTTATAAGCTACCAGTTGTTGTTTAGATGTGCCTAACCCGTCGATGCCTAATTCAACTACATCTCCCGGTTTTAAATATACCGGCGGATTAAAGCCCAGCCCAACACCTGCAGGCGTCCCGGTTGATATTACATCACCTGGCAGTAAAGTCATAAACTGACTAACATAAGATATTAAATATGGAATTTTAAAGATCAGGTTCGCGGTAGTTCCGTCCTGCATTTTTTTTCCGTTAACGGTTAACCATAAACGCACATTATTTATGTCGGCTATTTCATCAGGGGTTACCAAATATGGGCCCAGCGGCGCAAATGTGTCGCAACCTTTCCCTTTATCCCATGTCCCGTTACGTTCCAGTTGAAACTCGCGTTCGGATACGTCATTGTGCAGCACGTAACCTGCTATATAGTTATGAGCATCCGCTTCTTCCACATATGATGCCTTTTTACCTATAATAACTGCCAGTTCTACTTCCCAATCGGTTTTTACCGAATTTTTAGGAATAACAATATTATCATACGGCCCAACTAAAGAGGTTGTGCTTTTCATAAAAATAACCGGTTCTGAGGGCAAGGGCGCGTTAGTTTCTTTAGCATGGTCAGCATAATTAAGGCCGATGCATACAATTTTTGATGGCCTTGCAATTGGGCTTCCCAACCGGCTTCCTTCCGGTATAATGACCAGCTCACTTTTATGCGCTTTTACATAGGCCGCCAGTTGTGCCGGCCCGTCAGCTGCAAAAAAGTTTTCATCGTAATCTTTCCCGTAAAACGATGTATCGTAATTAACACCATCTATTTGTACGCCTGTACGCTCTTCGCCGGGGTTACCGTATCTTATAAATTTCATGTTCGTTCTAATTATTTAATGTTATAAAACCACCATCAATTGGGTAATCGTTCCCGGTCACAAACCCTGCCTCGTCCGAGCATAGGTATAGTGCCAGTGAAGCTATTTCGTCTGGTTTGCCCATGCGCCCAATGGGCTGGCTTTTAGATAATTTTTCAAATACCTCGGTTTGGTTATCAGGATAGTTCTTCGCTATAAAGCCATCTACAAAGGGTGTATGCACACGTGCCGGCGATATGCTATTGCAACGAATGTTATCTGCCAGGTAATCGCGTGCTACAGAAAGGGTCATGGCAAATATTGCACCTTTACTCATCGAATAGGCAAACCTATCGGTAATACCAACATGCGCGGCTATAGATGCCATATTAAGGATAACGCCACTACCAGCCTGCTTCATTAAAGGAACCGCGGCAAAAAGGCAATTATAAGCGCCTTTAACATTTACATTAAAGATGCGGTCAAGATCTGCTTCGGTAGTGTTTTCCAAATTACCTACATGAGCAATACCCGCGTTATTTACCAGTATATCTACCTTGCCAATCCCATTAAACACATTCACTATTGCCTGCTGGTTGGTAACGTTGGCCATATGAGCTTTACATTCGCCCCCGGCATTTTTAATTTCTGCAATAACCTCAGCGGCTGCATCGGTGTTTAGTTCGATAATATGAACAGTTGCCCCTTGTTTGGCAAATAGCAAGGCAATGGCTTTGCCTATTCCACTGCCGCCGCCGGTTATAACGGCTGTTTTATTTGTTAAGCTAAACATATTAATGTTTGATATTTATAATGAAACGCCTCTTTTCCATGGGATAAAATCATCCTGACCCAATTGTACCGCTTTGGGTTTTATATCGCCATTGGCTACGTCAATTACATAGTTAAGCAGCCGGTGTGCCGATTGCTCAATGGTTTCTTCACCTTCTATAACGGTACCACAATTAAAATCTATAATATCCGGCATCCTGTTAAATAATTTAGTGTTGGTAGATACCTTTATTACAGGCGCCACAGGGTTACCTGTTGGTGTGCCCAGCCCTGTTGTAAACAAAACAATGTTGGCGCCTGCTGCTACCTCGGCTGTGGTACTTTCCACATCGCTGCCGGGAGTACATAGGAGATTTAGGCCCGGCCTGCTCACTTTTTCGGGATAATCAAGTACGGCGGCCACGGGTGATGTTCCCCCTTTTTTTGCGGCCCCTGCAGATTTAATAGCATCGGTTATCAAGCCATCCCTTATGTTACCCGGCGATGGGTTAGCATAAAAGCCCGAGCCATCTGCTTCGGCTTTGGCATTATACGTGCGCATCAGATCCATAAATTTTAGTGCGGTTGGTTCATCCATACATCTGTCACTCATTTCTTGTTCTACACCACATAGTTCCGGAAATTCGGCCAGGATAACGCTACCGCCAAGGCTTACTATCAGATCTGATACATAACCAAGTGTAGGGTTTGCCGAGATCCCCGAAAACCCATCAGAACCGCCACATTCTAAACCAATGCATAGTTTGTTTATAGGCGCGGGTTCTCTTTGTTGTTTGTTCACCTCCATTAGCCCTGCAAAAGTTTGTTTCAGGGCTTCGTGCAGTAACCGGCTTTCTGTGCCCAACTTTTGCTGCTCCAGTATCATCAGCGGTTTAGAAAAATTAGGATCACGTTTTTTTATCTCGGTCTGTAAAATGCCTGCCTGTGCGTGCTGGCAGCCCAGGCTTAATATAGTTGCACCCGCTACATTAGGGTGAGTAATATAACCTGCCAGTAAGCCACACAGCGCGTCAGAATCGGTACGTGTACCACCACAACCCATATCGTGATTTAAAAATTTAATGCCATCGATGTTAGGGAACAACTTTTTTGCCGAACTGCCTTCGGGTGTCAATTGCAGATCAGCCTGCAATATCTCTTCTACCGACCGGCCCGTTTGCAACATATCTATAAGCTGGTCAACTTCGCTCTCATATCCCCGGGGTTTAGAAAAGCCGAGTTTATCCAGCAATGCATCTTTCAGTACGTTAATGTTTCTGTTCTCGCAAAAAACCAGCGGGATAACCAGCCAATAATTAGCCGTACCTACCGAACCATCTGAGCGATGGTATCCCATAAAGGTTCTGTCTTTATAATTTGTTACATCGGGTTGTGCCCAGGTTGTTTTGCGGTTACCCAGCTTAAAATCATCCGCGGCATGTTTAATGTTTTTTGTGGTAATAGCCCCGCCCTTTAGTATTGGCTCACTTGCCCTGCCTACCAGTACACCGTACATGTAAACCTCATCCCCGGCATCCAGGTCATTAATGGCAAACTTATGTTTACCGGCAATATCATCTGTTAATACCAAACTTAAACCTTCGTGCTCAACCAGGGTTCCTTTAGGCAGGTCGGTAAGGGCTACTAACACATTATCGGCTTGGTGGATATGTAAAAATTGTTTTTTAAATTCTTCTACCATAATAATTGATCATCCGGATCGTAATCCGTTTACTTCATTGCCGCTATCAAATAACGGCAGATAATACGTTTATACTATTCTTTTTAACTATATGCCCTTTTATACCGTAATAAAACACTACGCAAAAGCATAATAACGGCACCAAATAGGCAATTTGTATGCTGCCGGTTTTGTCTGATATAAGGCCCATTAACAATGGGGCCATTGCCCCGCCAATAATAGACATTACCAAAAACGAAGCAGCCATTTTGGTTTCTTCGCCAAGCCCCTTTATTCCTAAAGCAAATATTGTTGGATACATTATAGACATAAAAAACGGCACTGCTATTACCGCGTAAAGAGCAATAGTACCGGTAGTATTTATTGCTATCAGCAGCGAAGCAATGCTAATTGCCGAGTAAACGCTTAACAACTTTGCCGGGGATATAAACCGCATAACAAAGGTGCCAATAAACCGCCCCGCCATAAAACCAACCATCGCGATAGCACCCCATAAAAACGCGGCGTCCTTTTCGTTCAATGCAGCCACATATTTTGCATAGCGGATAAAGAAACTACCCACACCCACCTGTGCGCCAACGTAAAAAAACTGGGCAATAACCGACCAGCGTAAATGCGAATGACGCAATACGCGGGCAGAGAAGCCGGTACCCGGCGAATGCAGGTCAACTACTTTATCATCCGGTTTTTCATCGGGAATCTTAGTGATCAAAAACAGGATGATAAGTAATACTACCACGCCACCAATGATCAGGTATGGTATTTTTACCGTATCGGCTTCTGATTGCAGATAGCTATTTACCTGTGCCGGGGTCATACTGTTGAGGTGGGCAGTAGAGTGGTCTATCCCCGTTAATATAAAACGCCCGCCAAGTATGGGGGCCACAAAGGCGCCTAAACCGTTAAATGATTGAGCGAAGTTGAGCCTTTGTGCCGATGTTTCTTTGTCGCCCAGTACGGCTATATATGGGTTAGCAACGGCCTCTAAAAAGGTTGAACCCGTGGCTATAATAAATAGCGCGAAAAGGAAAAACACGTAACTACGTTCGGACGCTGCCGGGATAAACATAAATGCACCTGCAGCATAAAATACCAAACCAAGTAAAATCCCTTTTTTGTACCCATATTTCTGCATAAAAAGCCCCGCCGGAATCGCTACCAGGAAATAGGCCAGGTAAACCGATAGATCAATAAAAGCCGATAACGTATCGCTTAAATGACAGGCTTTTTTTAAGTGTGGTATTAGTATAGGGTTAATATTGTGCAGAAACGCCCACAAAAAAAACAGCGAGGTAACCAATATAATCGGGAAGAGATATTTATTCTTAGGCATGAATAATGGGATGTTGAATCTTTGTTAAGATTGGTATCACAAAGAAAACAGATGCCTTTCAACAATACTTTTACATTATTGGCCAATGATTAAGCAATATTGTAATTATTGATTAATA
>NZ_JAQBOI010000025.1 GCF_028288105.1 Mucilaginibacter sp.
CCCTGAAATAAAAATAAAAGCCGCTGCCTGCTTTAACAGCAGTAGTTGTTGAGCCGGGCGAGGAGAAAAGCTTGGTAGCCGTATTGTAGAATAATATGGTAGGGCCATTTGTAGCCGATGCATCAAAGCCGTTAGCCGCCCCGCCGGTGCCGGTAATAAAAATATTATTTTTTAAGCTGGCAAAGTTATAGGTTGCCGCCGTAGTTACCGGGACGGTAGTAGAATTATTAACCGGCGAACCCATTAACCTCCAGCCCCGGTTAGCGGCAGCACCTCCGGTAAACCACCGCTCAACGGTTACATTGCCGGTAACGCTTTTGGTTGTTGTGCTTATTTGGGCCACCCTTGCGGTAACCGTAGTCGAGCTTTTGAGGGTTAACACGCCGCTGCCGGCATTATCAACCGTTAAGCTGCCATTAGTTAAAGTTAAAGTATTATACAGGTCTACTGGGCCGCCGGTTATTTTTACCTGTCCCGATGCTGCTGTATTGTTGATGATAATATTACCAAACTGGGCCGTACCCGCTGTTGTGTTTATAGTAAATAACTGTGGAGTGAAAGTCCCATTAAAGGTTATGCTTGATGTAGTACTGGTTATCGTCCCGCTATTATAAACATTACAGCCAACAGTAAGGGATTGGCCGCCTAAGTTAAGACTTGCACCTGCGTTTAACGTTACCCCGTAAAAGGTTGCGGTTGTAGTTAATGCAGGGAATACTGTAACGCCCTCGCTTGTGCCTTTTATAAGCAAGCTGGTACCCCCGGCGGTAGTAGGCGCTACAGTAGCGGTTGGGTTATTTGAAGCAGGGGTTTTCCAGTTTCCGGCAGTAGCAATGGCTGTTGTACTTGCGCTGCCAGTCCATGTATAAGTAATTGATCCCCCAATAGCGGCCGCATTAGCCGCATTAATGCCAAAATCTGCACTGGTTGTAGTAAAAGTGAGTGGGTTAGTTTGATTATAATATTCGGATCTTACCCATTCAACGGGTTTAACTACGTTTGATACCCGCACCTCATCCATTGTCCCATAAAAATTATGTTCAGGCGCTGTACCAACTCCTCTATAGTCTACCCCAATATATAGGTTTGTATTGGCGTTGCCCGGTGCAGCAGCTACCATAGTTCCCTGCGAAACGCCATCTACATAATTAATAAAATTTGTACCGTTAAAAACACTTTGTACGTAATGCCAGGCGGGCGTTGTTGTCGTTGTTGTACCTACAGTCCCCACGTTGTAAAGTATTGAAGCTGGATAAGTGCTTGATCTTATTTCTGTTTCAACCTTCATTGTAGCTGTGCTGGCGCCCTTAGCGCTCATTTTATAGCCATAGCCATAGTTATTTTGATTGGATACAATTTTTTGATCAAGATCATTAATATCGCCTGTAATATTAACCCAGGCAGAAAGCGTAAACGTCCCGTTTATACCTGTTGGCGTACCGGCATTTTGAGTAATGCTGGAGGCTCCGGCAAGGGTATTATCCCCCCTGAACTTATATGCACCACCAGAAATAGCCACACCTGTATTATCAATAGCATACCGGAACTGATCTGTGCCAAGATCGGTATTAGCCTGAGCGCCATTCCTGCCATTGCCGGTGGCATCTAAAACAGTTGCGGTAGTTATCCCTTCGTTAAAATGGTAAACAGCCTGATAGTCATTACTCCAGGTTGCATTGGCAAAACTGGCATTATGTGCTGGCGTTAACGAACCGAAGTAAAAGTTCAGGTTCATATCGGCATTGGTAACCGATGGTAGCTGCACCCAAACCAGTAAAGTGCCTGTGCTTGGATCAAACTTTTCTACCTCGTAAAATAATTCAGATGTGCCGGCACTTGTAGTGAAAGCAAAATCATATCCGGTAGAACCACCAGTCGGGAATTTTATGTTAGTGGAGCAATTGTCTGATTTTAAAGCATCTTCTTTTATATAAACAAGGACAGGGAAATTTGTGAGGGTGCTTGCGCCCAAACTCATTGACCCGGTTTTTAGTGTGATTTGCTGACTAAAAGCGTAACTGCTTGTTGCAAAAACAAAAGGAACTGTTACAATTACCGTTTGTGTAGCTGTAGCCGTACATCCGGTGGCATTGGTTGTTGTTACGGTAATTATTTTTGCACCGGCTGTAGCCCACGATATTGTGTAGGGGCCGTTGCCTGTACCTGTAACTATTGTACCGCCCGAAAAATCAAAGCTATAGGTATTGCCGGCCACAACAGTTAAAGTGACAGTAGATGCAGCGCCAACAGCAACAGGCGATGTTGCTGTAAATGTTGTTACTGGTAGTGCATTTACAATGGGATTAATAGTAGCAGTACTTGTACAGCCCGATGCCACAACGGTTAGCGTATAACCACCTGTTGAGGCACTGGTGAAAGTAGCCGGGTTTGTTGCTGATGTATTTGACGGATTTGCTATATCAACCCAGCTATAGGTAGCACCCGGAATGCTTGGTGTTATTAAAGTAATAGGGCTGCCCGCGCAAACAGGGGTTGCACTGCCAATAATATTAACATTGTTAGTTGTAATAACTTCTGCAGCGGTAAGTTCGCGGTTATATATAGCAATATCATCAAGCTTACCGGTAAAGAAAAAATTTGTTGGCTGGCTTGTCCATGAGCCTACATTGTCATAACCTATACGCCAGTAGCCTGTAAATGTTTCGGGCGTGGTCATTGCTGCATTCTGCACCTGCAAAGCATTATCTACATACATTATTGAACCGGCAGCACCAACTGTTACAACAACATGATGCCACAAACCATCATTATAGGCCCTGGTAGTATTAATTGTCTGCACCCCTCCGTTAAATATGCCAAAATATAGCTGACCTAAATTGTTCATATACAAATGACGGTCATACTGGCCGCTTTGGCCGGTTTGCTGGTTCCCAAAGCCTAATAATTTGCCCCCGGCAACAGTGGTATTAAACCATAAGCTTATACTAAAAGTAGATGGGTTAACATACTGCGTAGCGGTAGTAACATATTGGGTGCTGCCATTAAAATTGTAAGCACTGTTTGCAATTCCAAACCTGCCTGTAGTAGCCGTAGGGCTACTTTGTAGTGTCCCGGTGTTTAAATTACCCGATATATCACTGGCATCGCCGCTAAATATGTACGATAGAATTGACCCGCTTAATGGGGAAGAAACAACAGGGTTTATAGTAGCTGTTACAGCTGTTCTGGGCGAACTAACGCCTCCTACCGTATAATCTACATAAAAAGTAGTGGTTAGGGCAAGAGCCGGAGCATAAGTTGTTGCAGTATTAACCGGTGTACCGCCGGTTGCCGCGGTGTACCAATTATAAGTACCCCCTGTTAGGCTTCCGCCCGATGCGGTCATTGTAGGTGCGGTACCCGCACCGCATATGGCAGCAGGGGTAGTTACTGCCGGGCCTACACTTATACTTACGGTTGCAGGGGTGCTGCCGGTAGCGTTCCAGGCAGTAATGGTGTAAGTGGTTGTTGGTGAAGTTGCAGTTGGGGTGCCGCTAATTTGTCCGTTGGCGCTGTTAAAACTTAAACCTGCGGGTAATTTCGCGTTTATGAAATAACCGCCTGTTGGTGCAAATTTGTATACCGCGTTTCCAAAATAACTTGCTGCAAATATATTTCCTTTACTATCGGCAGCAACCCCTTCGGGGTCAGTAATCCCGGTCAGAGTCTTTAATAAGGTACCGGCTTTGTTATATACTTTAACTGCGTTATTGCCCGAGTCACCAATATAAAAGTTATCGGCATAATCTAATGACATTGCCCAGGGGCCGTTTAATCCGGTTAATAAAATAGATTGATAGGTTCCGGCTGCGTTATACTTGGTTACGTTTGTGGGGTTTAATGAATAAATGTTACCAGACGCGTCAACGGCTACACCGGTTGGGCCACTAACGTTTGTTGTTATGGTAAGAAGGGGCGCGCCGCCTGCAGCGCTGTATTTTTTTATAGAATTATCATTAATAGTACTAATATAAAGATTATTGGAGGCATCGATAGTGATGCCGGAGGGAACGCTAAGGCCGCTGATAATGGTAGACTGATAAACGCCTGCTGCATTATATTTATATATGGTTCCGCCGGTAGAATTTACCACGTAACCATTGCCAAATGAGTCAAATGCCATTGCAATAGGGCTGCTTAAAGCAGGTGCACCGGTGCCATAATTACTTATGAATACGCCGGCAGCATTGTATTTTCTTACTGTATTATTATTATAATTAGCTACATAAAAATTGCCAGCTGCATCAAAAGCTATATTACTGGGGCCACTGGAAACATCTGCAAGTGCAACGGCGGCGGCGTAATTATATGCCGCTACACCGGTAGTGGTGGGTGTTAAGGTAGTAATGGCGATACCGGTGGTATAGGTACCGGGTGATGTATAAGTAATAGTAGGCTGCGCAAAGGCGCTAATGGTAGAGAGCAGTAAAACTGCTGTAAGCAAAAGATTATGTGGATATATCTTCAATTGCAAGTTGTGAAAAAAAATTAATTAAGAGTATTTGCAAGGGTGAATTTTTATAAGGTATACGGAAATGTAATAAAAAAGTTACATGTATTAATTTAATAGTTAATTATTGTTTAAATTAGGTTAAATAATTATAAAAGAAAGATATTTAACAGGGAGGTATAAATTGCTTATACAGATATCTTTTTTGCGTTATAAACACCAAAAGATATCTGCAAAAACAGCTAAAATGCGTGTATTAGGGGCGGCAGCTATTGAGTGATGAATGAGATCACCAATATTTTCATGAAAAGACACTTCAATTGGGGTTAAAATGTTCTTTTTATGAAGCGAAAGAAATCAGGCTTTCGGTAAATAATTCTAAATTTTAATAAACTTACCTGTAAGTATTATTTTTTTGCTGCCAAGGTCGGTTAGTTCAACTGTATAACTACCAGGTGTTAATGATGTTACATCCTGTTGCCCGGTTGATGATGAAAAGTTGTTGCTTTTCATTAAAATACCCATCGTGTTAAATATGTTTAACCGTACCTGCGATTTTATGGGTTGGTCTAATTTAAACTGTATGGCGTTAGTTGCCGGGTTAGGGAATATATTAAACGTACCGTTGCCGGTAGTAGTAACAATAATAACGTTTGAATAGGTTATCTGGTCATTACTATCAACCTGTTTTAAACGGTAATAAATATTTGCAGTGCTATTGTTTGTATAAATGTCTTTAAAAGCATAAGAACCTTGTGAGCTCGACTGCATATCTTTTACAGCATCAAAGGTTACACCATCCGTGCTTTTTTGAAGTTCAAAAGAGGTGTAGTCGTACTCGTTTAATGTGCTCCAGTTAAGTAATACATCCGCACCAGATCTTGCTCCTTTAAATGAGATCAACTGATAAGGCGGCAGGGATTTTTTTCTGATAACTATTTCAAACCTGCTATTGCCGTATGTTTGGGGGTTAGATCTATCCAGGTTAAATTTGTAGGTATCGTTTGCCCTTATATTTAGTGAATCTTTTTTGAAATGGTCCATCAGCCATACATCATAAACCGCAGGTATGCCGCTCAGATCCATTTTTTTAATCGTGTATAAACCGCTGGTATTATCGTTTACACTTAAAAATATCGATGTCTTTTGTTTCCCAAGTGGTTGGGATGCTACGGCAACCTGATGATTATCACTCGTCATAGTGCCCAAAAATACAGCCTGGCCACTTGCATTAAGGTCATCGGCATCTTCCATTTCGTCATAAGTAGTTTTATAGCTATCTAAAAAACGCACATAGGCAACATCATAATTTGCACTATCCTGTATCATTTTTAAGGCGATAATTGGCTCCTGCGTGCCTATTGGCTTTCCTAAAAGTAAATTGCTCCCTGTTACCTGCGCCGATGTTTTTAAGCTCTCGGTAAAGTTTATTGAGCTGGTGGTATTATTTGATTTTACAAAGAAACCCTGGCCGCTGGCAATATCAATGGTTGGACCAGGTTGAGGAGAAAGGCTGTTAGCGCCAGAAATATACGTATATATAAATCCGGTAGTGCCGGGGCATACTGTATTTGCACCTACACCACTTGGCAATGTAATGGTTGAAGGGTAGGGGTTACCTACCAGGTTGTAACCTTTCCCGGCATTAGATAAAGTATAGGTTATATTATTTTGGTTAAGCGTACCGGTTTGTAAACCTACAACGTTTGCTTCCGGGGTAGCAAATACTGCCGGAGAACCTGATCTTACAAGCTTATTTAAAATATTTGTTTTGTTGCCCCTGAAATAAAAATAGAATCCAGAACCAATTGGCCGTGTATCTGAAGGCGAAGCGGGGTAACTAAACGATCCGCCAGCCGTATTATAGAACAATATAGTTGTGCCGTTGGCTGTATATATAGGTGCAGTATCAAAGCCGGTTCCATTACCTGTAATAGGCAGGTTTGTTTGCAAACTGAGAAAATTGTAAGTAGGTGAAGGGGTAGCAGAATTATTTACAGGCGAGCTCATTAAGCGCCAGCCCCGGTTACTTGTATTGCCACCGGTAAAGTAGCGCTGAACAATGTAAGTGCCTGTAAACGCACTTGTACCACTTAACTGGCCTATAGTTGCTGTGCCATCAACATCAGATGATAATGTAAAGGTTCCGGTGTTTGCAACAGTAGCGTTACCTGTTAAATTTATTGCAGATGCAGGCGCCATTATAAAAATACCCGCGTTGGTAACAGAAGCAGCACCGCTCACATTTAACACTGAGGCAGAATCAAGAGACGATGTTAATGCTGTTGATGGTAAAACAACCGTGCCGGTGCCGGTTATTGTAGCTGTTGTGTTTTGGGTTGTAACCAGCCTTGTATTTACAGTAAGGGTTCTACTACTTAATGCTAATGTCGGAGTTGTAGCTCCGTCAAAAGTTAATGCGCCTACAGTAAGGTTCGCAGTCATTATAGGAAGCCTGGTATATGTAGCCGGAATATATATATTACTTGTAGCGCTTGGAACAGCAGCAATATTTGCATTAAGAAGTGTTTTATAATTTAAAGCGCTATTAAAATCAGTACTACTTTGGCCAATCCACTTGTAAGTGGTTAAGATGGGAAAATTTATACCGGTAATATTAGTTGAAGGTTTATATTGTTTATTGGTACTTACATCTGTAAAAGCAACCGCTGCTGTAGATAATGAAAATTTAATAGCAGTTGCTCCAAGTGTTACCTTTGTAAGATCAGCAACTAAAAAATAGTAATATGTATCAACTCCTGTATAACTATTAAATTGCTCATCAGCACTTAGTATTTGGGCATTAGAACCCGGGAATGAAACTGTACCGGTTACGAGTTGCGCATCAGAAAAATTTTGAGTTGTTGAGCGATAAAGCTTTCCATAATCAAGATATTGATTAACATTTGCAGTACACGGTATACTGTTGAAAGTATTGATTTGATAAACGCCATCAACGACAACTTTAAAGCTAAACAAAACAATGTCTGTTTGACCATAGCTAAGCGATCCGTTGGTTATTCCACTGGTAGTAAAATTGTTATCTGATACAGTTACCGTTGGCGGTGCAACAGTAAAAGTGGTGCCATTAACATCAATATTAGAAGCATAGTTTCCTGTGTTACTGCTAACCGAGCCAGATTGAGCTGTTGCAAACTTAAATTGCATTGTTTGCGATGCAGCAAGCATTGTAGGGTTACTGTAAATAATATCGGCTACAATAAAATAATATACGGGACTGGCACTGGTGGTAAATGATTCTGATAAACCTGTAATAGTTATTGCCGGGGTTGTTTGGTTATAATTAAAGGCTACACCTGTACTTGTAACTAACGTTGCCCCCGCGAAGGTATTAGCTGTAGTGTTTTTATAAAGTTTTCCGTTGGTAAGATAAAATCCAGCCCCGTTACCACCCGTATAAGTAGCGTTTAGTTTAAATCCGCTCACTGTCATGGCGCTGTTGGTATTAAAGCTAAAGCCATACAAAACTACATCCGTTTCGCCCGGATGTAAGGTGCCCTGTGTAATGCCATTAGCAGCTGTATTAGCATCGCTTATATCCATTAAGCTGTTGCTTACAGCAATGTTTACAATTGTAGACGAGCTTCCATAATAGTTATAAGCTGTTATAGTATAATTCGCGGCAGCAGTAACTATATTAGGTGTACCAGTAATAACCCCCGTAGTAGTATTGAAAATTAAACCTGACGGTAAAGCAGGGCTTATAGTGTAACCGCAGATAGACATTTTTCTGATCCTGTCATTACCATAATCAGAAATATATAAATAACCGCTACCGTCACTCGTGATATTTGATGGGTTGGTAAAACGTGCTGCTGTGGTATTTCCGTCTGTAGTGCCAGATGTGGTGTTACCGGCTAACAGGGTTACATCAGCAGCAGGTGTGATTTTTCTAATTTCGTTATTTAGGTAATCAGCAATGTAAAAATTTCCACCACCATCCATACCAATTCCGTATGGATTATTAAATCTGGCAGCAGTACCATTTGCATTGGTCGTACCTGTTGTACCGGCACTTGCACCAAAATTTGGTGAACCACCTGCAAATGTTGTAACCACACCTGTAGAAGTTACATTTCTGATGGCGTTGTTCATGTAGTCGACAACTTTAAGATTGCCGGATGCATCTACAACTACATCACTTGGTTGATTAAATCTTGCCGATGTTCCTGTTGTATTCGTGTAAGCAGATGTACCAGCTGTGGAACCTGCAAAAGTTGTGACAGTTGCTGTGGCAACAACAATTTTTACAATAGAGTGTCCGCCTTGTTCAGCTACATATAGGTTACCCGCAGAGTATGTAATACTTGCAGGGCCTGTAACGCCCGTTGCAAAGGTAGTCATAACCCCTACCGGGGTGATTTTTCTGATCGAATTATTACCCAGATCACTAACGTAAAAATTTCCAGAATCATCAATTGTTATCCCGTCTGGGGTATTTAGTCGTGTACTTGTATTGCCTGATGTATTTAAGGTGCCCGCAAAAACACTTACTACTCCCGAAGGTGTTATTTTTTTAATGGTATGTGAACCAGCATCTGCAACAAATAAATTACCAGCTGCATCAAATACAGATTGACATGGCTGGTTTAAGCCGGTTTTAAAAGTTGTTACATCCCCATAGGTTTGTGCTGGTACGGTGCCGCCGGTGTTAATTGGGGCAAGGGCCGGTATTGCAACATTTCTGGTATACGATTTAGGAGTATAATAGGAAATATCTGGTGCTGTTTGCGCAAAGCTTTTTTGCCCAAGCAGGCAAAAGGTTATAATTAAAGCAATTATATAGTTAAGTAAACGTGGTTTCAAATTTAGGGGATTATATACATGTAATTATTCGCGTAGTTGCAAAAAGTGTGCAAATGCAAGAAAATCAATAGTTTATTGAAGATATTAGCTCAATTAGCTATAACTATATAATTAAGCTCCTTTCAGACTTTAAAATTTGCAAGGTTTGGGAAAAAGCGCAATTAAATGAGGGAAGGTTTTTCTACAATATGGGTATTTAATTCCCCATATTAATTGTTGGATTTTTATAAGATAATGAGTTTAACTGTGTAGAAAGATTGTTCTGTAGGGTTTAATGATATTAACAGTTAGTTACATCACTTATTAATCAAAATTTAAGCCAATACTATATATTCCCTATCTATTGTGATAATCTTACTCAAAACATATATTTATAAACTATAATCACCTTTAATATATGGGTAAAAAATACCTGGCCTTTTTTTTTAATTTTATACTATTAGGCTGTGCTGTTCAGGCATTTGCCCAACAGCAATTACCTGTTAATGCTGCCAGCCAAAAAGAGTTGGATGCACTCTCGGTACGTTCAAAGGAAAGTTTTATATCAAGCTACCAAAAGGCAGTAGCAATGGCGCCGGGAAAAGGCTGGGTTATTCGCCGAATAACAAAAGCGGGTAATTTGGTAGCTTTACAAGGGGTTAACAGCCTGGGTTTCCCCATATATCTTATTACTCATAATAATACGCTGGCAGCGGCAACCACGGGCACAAATACTGTTCAGCCGGGGGGCACTTTAAATCTTAACTTAACAGGCAGCAGCTCGTTTTTAAATAATAAACTGGGTATTTGGGATGGCGGTCAGGTATACAAATTTCACCGTGAATTTGCCGGTAAAGCCATTACTGCTAAAGATAACACCGCCATACTTGATCACTCTACCCATGTTGCCGGTACTATGATAGCCAAGGGCATTTATGCACCTGCAAAGGGAATGGCGTACGGGGCTACAACCTTATCTGCATGGGATTTTGATAACGATGTTGCCGAAATGAGTGCGGCAGCATCCGGCTTATTGCTTTCCAATCACTCGTATGGCGATGTTGGCGGCTGGGATTTTAACAGTAGCGATAGCCGCTGGGAATGGTACGGCCTGCCCGGTGATACTGAAGATTACAATTTTGGGTTTTATGATTCGCGCGTACAATCATGGGATAAAATAGCATACAATGCGCCCTATTATTTGATAGTGGAATCGGCGGGTAACAGCCGCTCCAGCAACGGCCCCGCCGTAGGCGAAACATATTATGGGTTTACAAGCCGTACAAACCCAACCTTTGTAAATAAAGGGCCAAGGCCGGCAAATATTAGCAGTAATAGTGGTTATGATATTATTACCACAACCGGTAATGCTAAAAATATACTTACAGTAGGCTCAATAGGGCCACTACCAAATGGGCCGGTTAATCGGGCGGGCATAGCCATATCCTTTTTTAGCAGTTGGGGGCCTACAGATGATGGCCGAATTAAGCCCGATATAGTTGGCGATGGCGAAAATATACTCTCTACGGGAGTTCAAAACAGTGGCTCCTATTTAACTTTATCTGGTACCTCAATGGCGGCGCCAAATATTACCGGGTCTTTATACCTGTTGCAGGAGTATTACGCGCAAAAAAACAGTGGCTCTTTTATGCGCGCATCAACCTTAAAAGGCCTGGCCTGCCATACGGCCTTTGATGCCGGCAATGTTGGCCCCGATTATATTTATGGTTGGGGCGTGTTAGATATGCGCAAAGCCGCTCAAGCTATTACCGATAATGGCGCGAAAAGCATTATCAGTGAAAGTAGTTTAGCACAGGGCCAAACCAAAACTTTAGATGTTGTTGCTTCGGGTAGCGGGCCTTTAATTGTTAGCATATCATGGACAGACCCGGAAGGCACGCCCACCGCAGGTACAACTATAAATGACCGTACCCCAAAATTGGTGAATGATCTTGACCTGCGCCTGGCCGATGGTACAAACACTTTTACGCCATGGGTGCTTTCGCCCGATAATCCATCTGCGGCAGCTACAAACGGCGATAACATCAGGGATAATATAGAGCAGGTATATGTAGCGAATGCCATACCCGGTAAAAAATATACTATTACCATTTCGCATAAGGGTACACTTAAGTCTGGCAGTCAGGCATATTCGATTATTGTTACCGGTGCGGGTGGCACTGCTTACTGCGCCTCGGCACCAACATCAACAGCCGATTCTAAGATCAATAACTTTTCGTTATCAAACATAAATAATACTTCGCCTGCCGGCTGCACCGGCTATACAGACAATACCAACCTATCCATTCAACTGGAAGAGGCTAAAACCTATCCTTTCAGCATAACCCTGGGTACCTGTGGCGCTAACTTTAACAAGGCGGCTAAAATATTTGTAGACTGGAACGGTAACGGCGTTTTTGATGCTGATGAGCTGGCTGCAACAACAAATGTAGTAGCCGGCACAAGCACAGTTAGCGGCAATATTGCTGTACCTGCTACGGTTATACCTGGTAATATAAGCATCTTACGGATAGTATTAAACGAAACTGCTACGCCCACATCCGTAAGCGCCTGCGGTACTTATGCTAAAGGCGAAACGCAGGATTACCGTGTGCAATTTACAAACCCATCAATTGATGCGGGTGCTATAGCCATTGTAAATGAAGGAGCGGGTGCTACCTGCGCGGCCGCGGTTGCTGTTACCGTTAGGCTTAAAAACTTTGGTAGTAATGCAATTAGCAATATCCCGGTTACGGTAACAGTAACTTCACCAAACAATGCGGTAACTACATTTAATGAAACCTATACCGGCGTGCTTAGCCCCGAAGAAGAAACTGATTTTACCTTTAGCGGTAAGTTTAATGCCATAACTGGTGCAACTTATAATATCAGTGCAGAAACAAACCTGGCTGGCGACCCTATCGCTTCTAATAATAAAATAACCGGAACTATTACCACCGGCTTGCCACCCGAAGTAAGTGGTTTGCTGGCTTATTATTGCACTAACACAAACAACTACCAACTGTTTGGCGAAGGCGATGGGCAATTACTGTGGTATAAAACACCAACAGATGCTATCCCGGTAGGGTATGGCTCACCTGCAATTGTAAACGATGCTCCTGTTAATAATACTTTTTATGTCGGATTGAATGATTTTAGCGGAAAAGTTGGCGCGCCTACCAAAGCCGCATTTAGCGGAGGGGGATATAACCAGTTTACACCCGGCATAAAAATAAATACCAAAATACCGGTTACAATAGAAAGCGCGCGTTTATATATAGGCAGCCCCGGCAGGGTTATTTTTACAGCTACTAATGATAATAACGAGGTGGTATCATCTGTAACATTAAATGTTACGGCTACCCGCAGCACCCCGTTACCGGGCGACCAGCCCAACGACCCTACCGATCAAGGTAAAGTTTATACACTTAATTTGTTATTACCAGGCGCAGGAAATTACACCATTACGCCAAGCTATGAAAATGGCGCTACTATTTTCCGTAATAATGGCGGGGTAACGGGCTATCCGTTTAAAATAGGTAATGTGTTTAGTATTACCGGCAATACAGCCATATCAAACGATACCGAAACCGATACTACTTATTATAAGAATTTTTATTACTACTTATATGATATGCAGGTACGCAGCCCGGGTTGTGCATCGGCCCAGCGGGTGGCTGTAACTATAACCAAGCCTGTTATTACCCAAAGTGGAGATGTATTAAGCTCAAGCATAACATCGGGTAACCAATGGCTACTTAATGGCGAGATAATAGAAGGCGCTACAGCGGCAACTTACACGCCATTTGTTAGCGGGAACTACCAAACGCAGGTTACATTGGATAACGGCTGCATAGCTTTGTCTGATGATTTTGCTTATGCACTTGTTGCCAAAAATCCTGATAAGACGACTGATATTGGTTTAACAATATTCCCTGTGCCTGCCAATACTTATGTTAATGTAGTTTTTACAGCTAAAGCAGCCGGCGATCTTCAATTGGCGCTGGTTAATACCGCCGGGCAAATAGTGTATCAAACATCGCAAAAAATTGTAGCAGGTAATTTTAGTACAGTGATAAATACGGCTAACCGTTTGCCGGGTACTTATCTGTTAAAGGTAAACGTAGGGGATAAGCTATATTCGAAGAAACTAATTATTGTGAAATAAGACGCTTATTAAAGCAAAATGCCATCCTATATTTTATAGGATGGCATTTTTTGATTTACAGGTTAATGTATTTTGCTTTAGAACGTATATTTTATACCTAAGCCCGGGGCAAGGTCAAAGAAAGGGCCGGTGGCCAGTTCCAAACGTGGGTTAAGATCAAGGCTAAGGGCAATAGGGGCATCCGGGAGTTTATATTCCAGTCCTAAAACTGCATCGGCACCTAATAATATATGGCTATCATTATAATAGTTATCGTCGCTGCCAAAACGTTTGTAAACACCGCTGCCTACTGCACCAACGTGTGCACCAAAACCATAATAAAATTTAAGCTTAGGGGTATTAAATGCAGGCTGGTGTATTTCATATAAACCGGTAACCACAAGGCCGTGATTACGTATACCCAATATCCCTTCAAGGGCGGTATTTTCGTTCATGAAATATTTTATAGACGGGCCGTTCTCATATCCTCCAAACTTTAAGCCAACAGCGGTTTTATAATCTTGCGCGTCAGATCGTTTAGAAAGCAATAAAAAAGAGGTTAGCACTAATGCGATTAGGGTAATTTTTTTCATATGGGGATTTTGTTGTTAGATAGATGTTGTATCATCTACAATTTTTCAATTAAAAAGTTCAGATTATTAACGGCAAAAGTCGCTTTTTGTGCGGTTTTTGTAAAATTAATACTGCAATAATATATTATTATACTGATTTTCAACCTAAAATAATCAACATACATATATTGCGTATGTAAATTGAAATAGACTAAATTGGCAAAAATTATAGCTGTTACATGAATTTTAGATCGGGATTAACTTGTATACTAACTGTATTATTTATTGCATTGGGTTTGATGGGCCACACCCAGCCACAAAAAAGCCCGGATGAAAAATATCAGAACGGTGTAGTAGTTTGCGCCTATCCAGATGCTGCAAAGGCAGGGTTAGATGTACTAAAAAAAGGTGGTAACGCTGTAGATGCCGCGGTTGCCGTACAGTTTGCGCTGGCAGTTACTCACCCACAGGCCGGTAATATTGGTGGTGGTGGTTTTATGGTTTATCGCCCGGCCAAAGGTTTATCTAATACACTCGATTTTAGGGAGAAAGCCCCGGCAAAAGCAAGCACCAATATGTACCTGGATAGTGTGGGCAATATCGTACCTAACAAAAGTTTATACACTCATCAGGCGTCGGGTATCCCGGGCTCTGTTGACGGGATGATACAGGCACATAAAAAATACGGCCGGTTAAAATGGGCTACATTAGTTCAGCCTGCCATCAACCTCGCATTAAAAGGTTTTAAGATGACCAAACGCCTCGCGGCAGATATCAACAGAAATGATTCGATATTTAAGAAGCTTAATCCCGGTAAAAATTATTTAATGAAAGATGCGAAATGGCAGAAAGGTGATACGCTGATACAGGAAGACCTGGGTAAAACACTGGCACTGATACGCGATAAAGGCCGTGCCGGTTTTTATGAGGGAAAAGTAGCCGACCTGTTAGTTGCCGAAATGAATGCCGGCGACGGGTTAATAACAAAAACCGATCTGCAAAATTATCATTCGGTATGGCGCAAACCGGTAACAGGCAAGTATAAAAGCTATAAAATTATTACTATGCCGCCGCCATCAAGCGGTGGTATAGCATTATTGCAGTTGCTAAAATCGGTAGAAAAATATCCTTTACATAAATGGGGCTTTAACCAGGACAGCACTATTCAACTAATGGTTGAGGCCGAGCGTCGGGTATATGCCGATAGATCTAAATACCTGGGCGACCCCGATTTTTATAAGGTGCCTGTTGATAGCCTGTTAAACCCCCAATATATTGCAAGCAGGATGCAAAGTTTTAACTGGGATGCTGCTACACCAAGTACCAGCATACAGCCCGGCACATTTATAGGTTACGAAAGCGACCAAACCACTCATTATTCTATTGTAGATAAGGATGGTAACGCGGTAGCTATCACTACCACGCTGAATGATTCTTTCGGCTCAAAAATATTTGTAAACGGCGCCGGCTTTTTGCTGAATAACGAGATGGACGACTTTAGCTCGAAGCCTGGCACACCCAATATGTACGGCCTGGTTGGTGGTAAGGCTAACAGCATACAACCCGGTAAACGGATGCTATCATGCATGACCCCTACCATTATTGAAAAAAATGGCAAATTGTTTATGGTAGTAGGTACACCGGGCGGTTCAACAATTATTACCTCGGTGTTTCAAACAGTGCTAAATGTAATTGAATTTGATATGGATATGCAACAGGCGGTTAGCGCCAAACGCTTTCATCATCAATGGCTGCCGGATGATGTGGCCACAGAGCCTGATGCATTGAATGAGATCACTAAAGATAAACTCACTAAAAAAGGATATAAAATAACAAACAAAGGCGCAATAGGCCGGGTAGACGGTATCTTAAAAACCAAGGCTGGGTATGAAGGTGGTGCCGACCCCAGAGGGGATGATACTAAAATGGGTTATTAAAATGTTGGGTGGTGAGCAGAGAGTGGTGAATTGGTTGTGTTACAAATGGGTTAATGATTATTCAAACTTATTTATCACTTGCCAACTACTCACAATTCACCACTCACCAATCAACTAAAAATATTAAGTTTGTCAGTATGCGAAGCAATGTAAAACATCAGGAAACTATTGATTACTTTTTAAAGATTGTGTGGCAAACGGTTGCCAACCGCTATAACCAGTTAGTTACCGAATTTGGTATTACGCAGTCTATTGGTTATTTACTTATCAATATTGAAGAAGATGGTACAACTGTATCGCAGGCAGCGGCGTTATTAGGCTTAAAATCAACCAGTTTATCGCGTATGTTAAATCAACTGGAACAAACCGGGCTTATTTACCGCGAATCGAACAAGGGGGATAAGCGATCGGTAAAGATTTACCTGACAGATTTGGGTAAAGAAAAACGCCAGTTAGCAAAAAACGTTGTAAAACAGTTTAATAACTATCTAAACGCACATATAAGTGATGCTGATAAGCAGTATTTAACCGATATGCTGAAGAAAATAAACCAGCTAACCCTTAATTATAAACCCTGATTTTATTTTTTAACCCAGCCTCAATTGTTAAAAAGTGTTAAGCTGCTGTTTTTGCGATATAAAACAATAAATTTGCCTTTTGAAAATTGAATGAACAAGATACTGCTGATATTATTATTTAGTGTTGTTTGTTTGTCTTCCTGCAAAAAAGGCTATGATGCTGTTGCTGAGGAAAGGACACAGGCAGAGATTGATGATAAAATAATACAGGATTATATTGCCGGCACACCGGGTTTAAGCGCGGTGGCAAAACGGATTGATAGCGCTGGGATTGCAACGGGTGTTTATTATGTAGAGTTAGCGCCAGGAAGTGGCAATGACTTGTTCACAAGCTCGACACGGATAACCATTGATTATACCAGCAAGAAACTTTTAACAGGCGAGGTTTTTGCCGAAAGCAATAATTTTCACCCCTCGTTTACTTTAGGGGAGGTGTTAAGGGCATGGAAGCTGGGTATCCCGCAAATAAAAAAGGGAGGAAAGATACGTATAATAGCGGCATCACGTTATGCATACGGTCCGTACGACCAGCCAGAGATAAATTTACCTAAGAACTCGGTGGTAGATTTTGAGATTGAACTTTTAGATGTAACGAACTAATTTTAGATGAAACAAAAGATTTTTACTTTTTTATTAATAGCAGCTGGCTTAACCGCTTGTAAAAAGAACGACAGCAACCAACCCAATATCAGGGAATTTGACGAGCAGAAAATACAGGCTTATATAAGTGCAAACGGTTTAACAGGCTTTACCGCGGATACTACTAAAGATGGTACCGGTACTACAGGTATACATTATAAAATTATATCACAAGGCACCGGCGACACCCTTAAATATTCTGATAATATATCATTGGTTTATACTTTAAAATCTTTTGATGGAAAGTATACATCTGCCGATACCATATCCAACCACTTTACCGGATACCTTGGTCAATTAACTGTTCTAAATCAACTTACAGGGGTTAGGTTGCCCCCTGGATTACAACTGGCTATTCATAACCTGCTCAAATATAAAGGCAGTAATATGCGTGTGCTGATACCTTCACGCCTGGGGTACGGTGTAAATGGTATGGGTTCGGGCAGTATCTCTAATGCAAACTCGCGTATTGCAGGTAACCAAAGCCTTGATTTATATGTACACGTTATAGGCAATCAGGATGCTTATGATGATAAGGTTATTAAAAATTATATAGCCGCAAATAGTGGTTATATAAAAGATTTTGCATTAATAGATTCTATAGGTACACAAGTAAAAAAATATTATTACTATAAAATTGTAACTCCGGGTACAGGCGGTATTGATGAAATATCAGAATTTACAAACGTTACTGCAACGTTCACCGGGTATTTGTTGAATGGTGCAGTTTTTGATACTTCAGGTGCAACTGCAATTACTTTTACACCATATCAATATATAGCAGGTGTAGAGGAGGCACTCCAAAAACATGCATCCAAGGGTACTTTTATTTCAATTTTGGTGCCGTCATCCCTTGGTTATGGTGCTGCTGCAAGAACTGGCATCCCAGGAAATTCTGTACTTAAATTTGATTTTCAGATAACAGATGTAAAGCAGCCGTAATTATTTGCTCAAAGCTGCTTTAAAGGCCTTTAAACATCTTTCGCGCGCAAAGGCGTGATCTATAATGGGTTTTGGATACTTGCTGAAGTCGGCATATTCCGGAACCCATTTTTTTACGTATTCTAATTTAGGGTCAAACCTTTTTAATTGAGCGTCCGGGTTAAATATCCGGAAGTAAGGCGCGGCATCAGTACCGCTCCCTGCCGCCCATTGCCAGCCGCCAACATTGCTTGCCATTTCATAATCCAACAGTTTACGGGCAAAATACCGTTCGCCCCAGCGCCAGTCAATTAGCAAATGTTTACTTAAAAAGCTGGCTACTACCATGCGCACCCTGTTGTGCATATAGCCGGTAGCATTCAGTTCGCGCATGCCGGCATCTACCATCGGGAAACCGGTTTCGCCTTTACACCACGCTTCAAATTGATCCTCATCGTTGATCCATTCTATGCGATCATACTCCGGCCGAAATGCATGATCTACTGTCTGTGGGAAATGGTACAATATCATCATATAAAATTCCCGCCATATCAATTCGTTCAGCCAGGTTTTTTCATGCGACTCATACGCGTCCCTTGCACAGCGGCGGATACTTACCGTACCAAAACGCAAATGTACACCTATATGCGATGTACCCGTTATTGCGGGGAAGTCGCGGTTTTCGGCGTACTCTGCTATAACCCCATTATATTCCTTTTCGGGATAATTTATTCCACTTTCTACGAAACCCATTTCGTTTAAGATGGGCAGTTTGGGTGCTTTATATTTGAGCAGGTTCTTTAAATATTTTTCGGTAGGATAAGCCTTTAGATAAAACGGCTTTAATTTTTGATACCATTTGTTTTTGTAAGGAGTGTAAATTGTGTAGGGTTTGCCATCATCTTTTGTCACCTCGTCCTTTTCAAAAATCACCTGATCTTTATAGGTTTTAAATGATATATCGTGTTTGGCTAACAGGTCTTTAATTTCGGTATCGCGCAATTTGGCATAAGGCTCATAATCGTGGTTGGTATAAACGGCGGCTATATTATAATCTTTAATGAGATTTTCCCAGGCCTGCTTTGGTTTGTCATAGGCTACCAATAGGCTGCTGTTATACTTTTGGCATTCGTTATTGATCTCCTCAATTGCTTTGTATATGAAGGCAACCCGTGCATCGTCCTTATCTTCCAGCTTATCCAGTATTTCTTTGTCGAAGATAAAAAAGAGCATCACCGGGTTCCCGCTTTTTAAGGCGTGGTACAGGCCTGCATTGTCTTCGATCCTCAAATCGCGGCGAAACCAAAAAACATTTACGGGGGTACCCTTATCCATATATTTCTTTTAATGCCGGGCCTATATCCGGGTACTTAAATTTAAAGCCCGCATCCTCAATTTTTTGTGCCGATGCTTTTGTGCTGCCTAATACCAGACTTGCCAGTTCGCCGAATAATAATTTTATTAAAAAAGCAGGCACATTGGGCGCCCATAACGGGCGGTGTAGTTGTTTAGCCACAGCCTGGGTTAGCTCCTGGTTGGTAACCGGTATAGGTGCAGCCATATTAAAAGCGCCTGTTAGTTGCTCATTGTTTAGCCCAAACAGATACATGTCTACCACATCCTGGTGATGGATCCATGGCACCCATTGCTTGCCATTGCCCAGCGGCGAACCTATGCCAAGCTTTATAGGCAAGGCTAACTGTGGCAATGCACCACCCTCGGTAGTCAATACAATACCCGTACGAAATTTTAAGGTCCGCAGGCCGAATTGTTGGCCTGCGTCTACTGCTTTTTCCCATTCAATGCAGCAGTTGCCAATAAAATCATGAGCGGGGGGGCTATTTTCGGTAAGTAATTCATCGCCACGGTTACTATAATAACTAATGCCCGATGCGGATATTACTGTATTTACTTTATGAGCCTTGTTTTTCATCAACCCATAAATAAGGCCTATTGATTTGGTGCGGCTTTCTACAATTTCTTTTTTGCGTTGATCTGTCCAGCGTTTATCAGCAATACCTGCACCTGCCAGGTGTATAATAGTATCTACACCACCTATACAATGTTCATCTATCGTGCCTTTTTCTACATCCCATAAAAAGGTTTTAACCATTGGGTTTTTACCCTGACTACGGCTTAAGTGGCTTACTGTATGACCTAAAGCCAAAAGTGCTTTGGTTAATTGCCTACCCAAAAGCCCGGATCCGCCGGTAATAAGTATGTTTTTAGGTTGGTTCATGGTAGCTTCATTTTAATAAGTAATAAAAAATAAAGGTATCTGATTTTGCCATCAGCCATTAACTATCAGCTATTATCTTCGCCAAAGTTTACAATTCTTTTTGCCATACCTTTAAATATAAAAAGGTGAAACGGCCACATCAAATACCAATAGGCCCGGCCCCATAAACCCCTTGGCCTAAAAGTAGCAATTTGGCTCAGGAAGGTTTGATCCTGGCGTTTAATAATTTTAAACTCCAGCCACGCCTCACCGGGCAGCTTCATTTCGGCGTATAACAAAAGCCTGTTGTTGATCGTATCGGCAAGTAAAACCCGCCAAAAGTCTATCACATCGCCTGCAGATATATTTACATTACTGGTACGCCCACGCCTTGAACCCACACCGCCAAACAGTTTATCCAAAAAGCCACGTATGCTCCAGATCCAATCCCAATAATACCAGCCACGGTTGCCGCCTATAGCCATAAAGTTTTTGAGTACATCGGCACTATTGCGCTTAAAGGGCTGTTTAATTTTATACTCCAGTGTGCCATTTTGCGGCACTTTTATCTGGTCCATAAAACCCGAGGTAAGGTAGCCATTATTCAGGGCATCCTTCCAGCTGGAAACAATGGAGTTTTGCTCTATCTTGTTAAACGCCAGTTTAAGTGCCTCTTCATAAGTAAGGCAATCGCGTTTTACAATATCATCAATATCGTGGTTCTTCATAATGGTTTCGTTTTTCATACTATCTACCAGGCTTTGGGCAAGCGAATAACTGGTAGAAGTAACAAAGTAGAGCCAGTAAGAAGATATTTTAGGCGACAGGAACGGTATGGTAACGATATACCTTTTAAGCTTACGCACTTTAGCATACGTAAGCATCATTTGTTTAAAGGTGAGTATATCCGGCCCGCCAATATCAAAAGTGCGGTTAAACGAGCGCTCGTTTAATAATACGGCACTCAGATAACCAAGTACATCGCGTATAGCTATGGGCTGGCATTTGGTATTTACCCAGCGCGGAACGGTCATGATGGGTAGCTTTTCTGTTAGATCGCGGATAATCTCGAATGATGAACTGCCCGAACCAATAATAATTGCCGCCCTAAGCACGGTTAAAGCCGCTTTGCATTCCTTTAATACATCTTCTACATGCCTGCGCGATTGCAAGTGGTTAGATAGGTGGGTATCATTGGTAATGCCGCTAAGGTAAATTACCTGCTTACAATTAGTTTTGTTAATAGCCTGTACAAAGCTATGGGCAGATAATGCCTCCAGTGCTGCAAAATCATCTGCCTGTGCCATAGAGTGCACAAGGTAATATGCTGCATCAATATCATCAGGGATGGCTTCAATACCTTGCTCTTTAAGCAAATCGCCGGTAAGCAGGGTAACGCGGTCGCTGTAATCGTTTTGTTCGTGAAAGCGGCGCTTATCGCGAACCAGGCAAATCACATTATGGCCCTGCTCCAGCAATACCGATATTAAACGTGTACCTATATATCCGTTAGCACCCGCAAGTAACACTTTCATGTTATGGCAACAACAGAATAGCGGGGGTGTTTTAATTTGATGATTTTGTTCTGGCCCGTTCAGGATATTGAAATAACCGGTGTGGAAATTAACTCAAATGAGGGTTTTTTATTAATCACCAAGAAAATAAACCAAACGATTAAAGCTTTTTATACTTACATAACCGGCATGTAGGAATTAACCCAAATGTAACTTTTTTGTTAATTATTAAGCAAACAAGCAAAGTGATTAAACCTTTTTTTATTTATGTATCGAAATAAATATTTATAAGAATTTTATAGCATGTTTACCCATACTTTTCAATTGGTTTTAATTTTTTCAAGCTTTGTAATAATAGGTCTTTTAGTTGCTTATGGCTGGTATTGCCGCAACAGGGCTAAATCATTTATAGGTAGCGGCCGCGTAACCGATATAGAAACATGGCATATAAAAGCTACCCTAAGCTGGATAGCCACATTTATAATGATATTTGCAATGGCTATATGGTATATGATAGATTAAGAGGATAAGGTGGCTAAGCCAGCTCTTCTACATGTGGTTTATAGGTGTCCGTTTTTACTCTTGCCTTAAGTTCGTGCAGAATATTATATAAGCCGAAATTAGTACGGTTTACATAAATAAAATGCTTTACACCACGGGCTTGTTTAAACTCGGGCATTTTAGAAACCTTTTCACCAAAACCAAACAGGTTATCAAAAAAAGTTTTTTCGCCAAAATCGAAAGTATTGGTGATATAAGGCTTGGCAAATAAACCTATCATCTGTCTAAACATTTTATGATAGAATTCTATCTGCGCGGGGGTATCATTAGGTAATATCATTTCCAGCTTACGAAATGCTTTTATAGTTTCTTCTTTATCATCAAACAAATTGGTTGATGTGAGCGAGAAGAATGGGTAATAAAAATCATCGGGCATTACCTTAATGCAGCCAAAGTCAATACATCCAAGCTTGCCTTCGGGTGTTATCAAAAAGTTACCGGGGTGCGGGTCGGCGTGCACCGCTCGCAGTTCGTGTTGCTGATAATTGTAAAAGTCCCAAAGTGCCTGGCCAATCTGGTCGCGTAATTCTTGTGATGGGTTTGTTGCCAAAAATTCGCGTAGGTGCTTGCCTTCCAGCCAATCCATTGTAATAATACGTTTGCTGGATAGATCGGGGTAGTATTCAGGGAAAACTACATTATTTAAATTTTTGCAGGCGATAGAAAACTCTATCGAACGGCGTACTTCCAGTTCGTAATCGGTTTCTTCTAAAAGGCGTTCTTCTACCTCGCGCATGTAAATATCCAGTTCTTTTTCGCTCATGCCCAGCATTCTAAACGCGAAGGGTTTTACCAGTTTCAGATCGGATGATATAGAATCGCCAACACCGGGATATTGGATTTTAACGGCCAGTTTTTTACCGTTCAGTTCGGCCTGGTGTACCTGGCCAATTGATGCGGCATTGGTAGAGCGGATGTTGAATTTATCGTAGATCTGATCGGGGTTTTTGCCAAAGTACTTTTTGAACGTTTGCACAATAAGCGGGCCCGACAATGGGGGCGCATTGTATTGCGACTGCGTAAATTTATCTACATAAGCCTGTGGCAGCAGGTTCTTATCCATACTAAGCATCTGCGCTACCTTAAGTGCACTGCCTTTTAGCTCGCTTAATGATTGATATATATCGGTAGCATTATCCTCGTTCAGTTCAGACCTATCCATTTCCGGGTTGAAAAGTTTTTTAGAGTAATGCTTTATATAGTTGCCCCCAATTTTAAAGCCTGTTTTTACAAACTTGGCGCTGCGTTCAACTTTACTGGTAGGTATGCTGTTTTGTTCTTTCGAAGTGTTATCACTCATGTTTTTATTGCTCAAATAATGCGGCCAGTTTTTGCAGATCGATGTCTGCATAATCGTTTATAGCAAGATTGGCCAGCTTGCTAATTATTGGGGTAGGGTGCGCGGTAGTTATACCTACAACCCTCATGCCCGCGTTGTTACCTGCCTTTAAACCCGAGATCGAATCTTCAAATACCACGCATTTTTCGCGGCGGGTGTTTAGCTGCTCGGCGGCTTTTAAAAATATTTGTGGCGATGGTTTAGGTTGGCTTACCATGCCGCCGGTTATTACTACATCAAAGTATTGCCTGATAGGTATGGTCTCAAAAATAAAATCAACATCATCCATGTTCGATGATGTGGCCAATGCTATTTTAACACCGGCATCTTTCAGTTCGGCCAGGAAGTTTTCCAGTCCGTTTATTGGTCGCAGGTAAGGCAGAAAAGCAATTTCGTAAAGTTGCTGCTTTTCTTTCGCCAAAGCTTTTAGTTCAGCTTCGTCCAAATCTTCCCCAAAATACTTTTTCAGAGTATTCAATATTGGCACTCCGCTTATTTCGCTCAGGTACATTTCGCGGCTTAATTCTGGTAGGCCACGTTTTTTGAAAAGCTGTTGCCAGGCTTTAAAATGAAAAGGTGTATTATCTATCAGTGTGCCATCCATATCAAATATGACGGCCGCCCCCTCTAAATCTCCCCCGGTAGGAGAGACTTTTTTTATATGTAAGGATTTAATCTTATTCAATCGTGTTTTTCTAAAGCCCTCCCTCCCGGAGAGGGTTTGGGTGGGGCTGGCATTACTTAAAATCCCATCTTCTCCTTCAACCCGCCATTCTTCGCCAAAAACTTGCCATACTCAAACAAGTTATCTATCGGCGAACTTTGAAACAGATCGAATGTTACGTTTACACCTTTCTCAATGGCCTCGTCAGTTTTCTCAAATCCAGCCGAATCATCATTTATCCAAAAATTTAGCACAAAACCAAACTGTACCCAAAGGGCATCTTTATAACGCTTGCTGAAAAATTTGCGATCGCTTAGTTCAGCTGTTTCAATGCCTTCTGTTAAAATTTCTTCGGCAAAACTCTCAAATATATCTTTTGTTGGCTCCAATACCTTTGGCGTACCCAGGCCGCGATGTTTTTTAATGCTGTAAACGGCAAAACTGCGGCTGCTTTTCAATAGCTCAAAAAAGCTGTAGAAGAAAGATAACGCCTTCTCGCGCGATGAATATTGTGTCCAAACTTCCTGTCCGCGTATTTCGGCCAGGGTTTTATTGGTCAGATCTGCCCAAACGCTTTGTTCAACCGCGTCAAAAGATCCAAAGGAGCGGTAAAACTCGTCCTCGGGCATTTTATTTTTTTTAGCAAATACATACACCGATTTTGGCTGCTGGCCTTCTGTTAATACATGATCTATATACGCTTTCTGGATGCTTTCGATAGTTGCCATAGTGTTGATTTTTAATAGTTAAAGTTACGATAAACAGCTGATGCAAATATCATGCTTATGTTAATTAAACGGGTAAAGGTTAGGTTTAGTTTGTGATAGAATTACACACAGCCTTGGATAAATGTTGGCATCATGTCAAAATATTGTGGCAGATTACGCAGGGCAACTAAATAATTCCCATTTTTGTAATTAATCTAAATAAGTTTAGATTAGTTGTTCATATGAGTGAAAAGGTTATATTGGTTTGGTTTAGGAATGATCTGCGCATACACGATAATGAAATATTATCTGAAGCCGTGCGCAGGGCAGATAAAGTATTACCCGTATATATTTTCGACCCTTTTTACTTTAAAACCAGCGCTTTAGGCGCTTTAAAAACCGGGAGCTTCCGTGCACGCTTCCTGCTTGAAGCCGTTGCCGATCTGCGGGAAAACCTCAAAAAATTTGGCGCCGACCTATTGATCCGGATCGGCGACCCTGCCGAAGTGCTTACCCAATTGGCCGAAGAATACCAGATAAGTGAAGTTTATCATCACCGCGAGGTTGCACCTGATGAAACTGATGTTTCTGAAAGGGTAGAAGCCGCTTTATGGAAAATGAAGCTGAACCTGAAACACTTCATCGGACATACCATGTATCATAAAGAGGACTTGCCTTTCCCGATAAAAGATATACCCGATAGCTTTGTTACATTTAAAAAGAAGGTAGAACGCGATAGCACCGTTAGGCCAAGTGTGGTTAGTCCGGAACATATTGCTACACCCGAAATTACCGATGCAGGCGAATTGCCAACCCTTACAGATCTGGGTGTTCCAGAACCTGTTGATGATGCGCGTGCCAGTGAAAAGTTTATTGGTGGCGAAACAGCGGCCCTCAAACAATTGCACCATTACCTGGAAAGCTGCCTGCAAAATAACCAGGTTAAAAATATACGCGGCGCTTCTTGCAATTCATCACGTTTAAGCCCGTGGCTGGCTGTTGGTTGTATATCGCCAAGGCAGGTTTACTGGGAAGTAGTGAACTATCACCGCGAAAACCATTTGCCCAATACCGACCCTATAATGCTGGAGCTTTTATGGCGCGATTATTTCCGCTTTATGTTTAAAAAGCATGGCCAAAAATTCTTCCGCTCCGAAGGGTTTGGCGATGTACCCGATGTTGCTGCCAACCAGGACGAGCTTTTTGAGCAATGGAAAACCGGCCAAACCGGTGTTCCGTTTGTTGATGCTGCCATGCACCAGTTAAATGCTACCGGTTACATCACCAACTATAGCCGACAGGCTGTAGCCACTTATTTAACTAAAGATTTACAGGTTGACTGGACAAAAGGCGCCCTGTATTTTGAAGAAAAGCTAATAGATTACTCGCCTGCAAGCAATTGGGGCAACTGGGCGTTTGTGGCCGGTGTAGGTAACGATACTAAAAGTAACCGCTTTTTTAACGCTGCAAAGCCTACCGACCAGTTAGATACCCAAAGCGATTTTATAACAACATGGTTACCTGCTACTGCACATACGGTGTGTGAATAAGGTACAGGTTGTTGTATCTTTAAACGCAACAAAAACAATATATTAGCGTATATATATTATGAACCCATTTGAACAATTCACCATCATTATCGGCCTCCTTGCCGTGTTGTTTGAAGGCCTGGGTTATCTTCGCAGTTTCCTGCACAAATTTTTACACAAATCTTAATTATGCTTTTATTGCTTGTTACTTAAAATAATGAAAAAGTAATAGCATATAATTTCAGCATTTTATTCTATAATGCTTAATTTTGTACCGTTTACAACAATGGTTTCTATGGATCGCCTCAATTACATAAACAGCGGAAACGCAGCCTACATCAATACACTATACGAAGCTTACAAACAAGACCCCGAATCTGTAGATTTTGGTTGGCAAAAGTTTTTTGAAGGCTTTGACTTTGGAAAAGATAATCAGGATGCCCCGGCGGCCACCGCCGCAACACCTGATCATTTCCTAAAAGAGATCAATGTGATGAACATGATAAATGGATACCGTTCACGGGGCCATTTATTCACTAAAACAAACCCTGTACGCGAACGCCGCAAATATTTTCCGGGTAAAGAGCTGGAAACCTTTGGTTTAAGCGAAGCCGATATGGACACCGTATTTAATGCCGGTGTTGAAATTGGAATAGGCCCCGCCAAACTGCGTGACATTCGCCAGTTATTAGAACAAACTTACTGCCAGGCCATTGGTGCCGAATATACCTACATCCGCAATCCTATAAAACTTAAATGGTTTGAGGATAGGATGGAGAGCAAACGTAATACGCCATCGTTCACAGTTGATGAAAAGAAACAGATGTTGGCTAAATTGAACGAAGCGGTTGTTTTTGAAAATTTCCTGGGAACAAAATTCCTGGGTCAGAAACGTTTCTCGTTAGAAGGCGCCGAATCTTTGATCCCTGCCCTTAACTCAGTTATCAGGAAAGGATCAGACCTGGGTATCGAAGAATTTATCATTGGTATGGCACACCGTGGCCGTTTAAACGTGCTCACTAATATTATGGAGAAAACCTATAAAGAGGTATTCTCTGAGTTTGAAGGAAAAAACTTTGATTCGGAATCTCCATTTGGTGGCGACGTAAAATATCACCTTGGTTTTTCCACTGATGTGGAAACCTCACAGGGTAAAAAAGTTCACTTAAGCCTTTGCCCTAATCCATCGCACTTAGAGGCGGTTGACCCGGTTGTGGAAGGTATTACGCGTTCAAAAATTGATTTTAAACATAATGGCGATCATTCAAAGATCGCCCCGATATTAATACATGGTGACGCATCTGTAGCCGGACAAGGAATTGTTTACGAGGTTTTACAGATGGAAAAACTGGACGGCTACCGTACCGGCGGAACAATCCACCTGGTTATAAACAACCAAATAGGTTTCACCACCAACTATAAAGATGCCCGTTCAAGTACTTATTGTACCGATGTGGCTAAAACTGTGCTTTCGCCGGTTTTCCATGTTAATGGAGATGATGTTGAGGCATTGGTTTATGTGGTTAACCTGGCAATGGAATATCGCCAGGTATTTAACGAGGATGTATTTATCGATATTCTTTGCTACCGCCGTTACGGCCACAACGAGGCAGATGAGCCTAAGTTTACCCAGCCGGTATTGTATAAAGCTATCGAGGCGCACCCTAACCCACTGCAGATCTACAGTAAAAAACTTATAGCCGAAGGAACCATTGACGACAAGTATGTAAAAACACTTGAAAAAGATTTCCGCGCCGAATTACAGCAGATGCTGGATGAAGCAAAAGCTTCCGACAGGTTTACCGATACCATCCCGATGTTTGAAGGTGCCTGGAGCGGCCTGCATTTAGCAAACCACAGCGAATTAATAAGCCCTATAGATACATCGGTAAGTAAAGAGGTGATTACCGAAATAGGTAACAAGCTAACTGTATTGCCAACTGATAAGCAATTCTTCAAGAAAATTGAAAAATTGTTCCAGGACCGTAACGCCATGGTTAATAAAACCGGCATTTTTGATTGGGCAATGGGCGAATTACTTGCCTATGGTACTTTATTAAAAGAAGGTTTCCCGGTAAGGTTAAGTGGTGAAGATGTTAAACGCGGTACTTTCTCGCACCGCCACGCGGTACTTACCCTGGCCGATTCTGAGGATGAATATACCCCGCTTGAAACTATCGATACAAAAGCGAAACTGAGCATATTCAACTCTCTGTTGTCTGAGTATGGCGTGTTAGGTTTTGAATATGGTTATGCTTTGGCAAACCCTAATGCATTAACCATTTGGGAAGCGCAATTTGGCGATTTCTTTAACGGCGCACAGATCATAGTTGACCAATACATTGCTAGTGCCGAAACAAAATGGCAGCGTGGTAATGGTTTGGTAATGCTATTGCCGCACGGTTATGAAGGCCAGGGCCCAGAGCATTCATCGGCACGTGTAGAGCGCTTTTTAGAACTTTGCGCTGACGATAATATCCAGGTGGCAAACTGTACAACCCCTGCAAACTTCTTCCATATTTTAAGGAGGCAAATGCACCGCAGTTTCCGTAAACCGCTTATTATATTTACACCTAAGAGTTTGTTGCGCAGCCCTAATTGCGTATCGCCGCTGGCAGATTTTATTGATGGTAAGTTCTACGAACTGATAGACGATAATTATGCCGATGTTAAAAAAGTAAAACGTGTATTGCTTTGTACCGGTAAAGTTTATTATGATCTGTTTGAGAAACAACAGGCCGATAAACGTAAGGATGTAGCCATAGTGCGTGTTGAACAATTATACCCAACACCGGTACAGCAGATATTAAAAATCAAGGCGAAATACGAAAAAGCTACCGAATTTTTCTGGGTACAGGAAGAGCCGGAGAACATGGGCGCATGGCCATACATTTGCCGCAAGTTCCATAGCGATAAATATTTAAACCTAAATGTTATATCGCGTTTGGAAGGCAGCAGTACCGCTACCGGTTTTGCTAAACAGCATGCCGCACAGCAATTACACATCGTGTCGAAAGCATTTGAAGCGCCTGCGGGTAAATTGGTTAAAGCAACCATCAAAAAAACAACCGAAAAAATGGCTAACGCCGGGGCTGATTGATATTGGAGTTGACGTGATGGGAGCGAAGAGCGTAGAAACCGCTAATCAATCCGCACGCCGCACCAAAATCCTCGTTCCAAAAAATAAAACTTACAACTACTTACAATATGAGTTTAGAAATAAAAGTTCCGCCGGTAGGCGAATCCATTACCGAAGTAACATTATCAGCCTGGAAAAAAAAGGATGGTGACCATGTAGAAATGGACGAAGTGATAGCCGAGCTGGAATCAGACAAGGCAACTTTTGAGCTTACTGCCGAAAAGGCCGGGACTTTAAAAACAGTTGCAGCCGAAGGCGATGTATTAGCCATTGGCGCGGTTGTGGCCAGCATAGAAGATGGCGGCGCACCTGCAGCCACAGCCGAGAAAGCACCTGCAGCACCAGTTGCAGCCAAAGAGGAAGCGGCTCCGGCTGTTAGTCCTGCCGCGCCTGCAAACGCTCCGGCTCCTGCACCTGCACAAGGCTCATCTTCATTAGAAATAAAAGTACCACCGGTAGGCGAGTCAATAACCGAAGTAACCTTATCACGCTGGATCAAAAAAGATGGCGAAGCCGTTGAAATGGACGAAGCTATTGCCGAACTGGAATCTGACAAAGCAACTTTTGAATTAACTGCCGAAAAAGCCGGCACGTTAAAAACCATAGCTAAAGAAGGTGATACCCTGGCCATTGGCGCAGTGGTTTGCACTATTGAAGGCGGTGCAGGTGCCCCTGTAGCTACTATACCAGTAACCCCTGCGGTTGCAGATGCGGTTAACGAATCGCCACAGGCTGCCCCATCAAAAGGAACAACTTATGCATCAGGCACACCATCGCCTGCTGCTGCAAAAATATTAGCCGAAAAGGGTGTTGATACTTCATCAATAAACGGTACTGGTGTTGATGGCCGTATTACTAAAGGTGATGCCCTTAACGCGCAAAACCAACCTGCTGCGGCACCTGCCCAAGCAGCGGCATCAAAGCCTGCCGCTGCTCCCGCACCTCAAACCCCGCAACCCGCTCCTGGTACAAGAAGCGATCGTCGCGAAAAAATGTCGTCGTTGCGTAAAACAGTTGCCAAACGTTTGGTAGCCGTTAAAAGCGAAACAGCTATGCTAACTACTTTTAACGAAGTAGATATGGCGCCGATAATGGAAGTGCGCAGCAAATACAAAGATAAATTTAAAGAAAAACACGGCGTTGGCTTGGGCTTTATGTCGTTTTTCACTAAAGCGGTTACCGAGGCTTTAAAAGAATGGCCTGCTGTTGGTGCCCGTATAGAAGGCGAAGAAGTAGTTTACAGTAATTTTGCTGACATCTCTATCGCTGTATCTGCGCCAAAAGGTTTGGTTGTTCCGGTTATCCGCAACGCGGAAAGCATGAGCCTTGCCGAAATTGAAAAGGCCATTGTTGTATTGGCAGGCAAAGCCCGCGAAAATAAATTGACTTTAGAAGAAATGACAGGCGGAACGTTCACTATCACCAACGGTGGTGTGTTTGGTTCTATGATGTCTACCCCGATATTAAACTCGCCGCAATCGGCTATATTGGGCATGCACAATATTATTGAGCGCCCTGTTGCCGTAAACGGACAAGTGGTTATTCGCCCAATGATGTACCTGGCGCTTTCATATGATCACCGCATCATTGATGGTCGCGAATCGGTTAGCTTCCTGGTACGTGTAAAACAGTTATTAGAAGACCCAACAAGGTTACTTCTTGGAGTTTAGAGATTAGCTAATTAGAGATTAGTCTGAAAATACGAAAACCCGGTTATGCCGGGTTTTTTTATTATCTATTGGAGTAATCTGTTGGATTTCTGTAAGCGTGAATTATTGCCAAAATAATTATTTGTTTATTAGCCTCATCAACAAGGTAATGAATATGAAAAGGAAACTGCTTTAACATTAAAGTCCGTACTTCTCTATATTTAATCTGAAAACCTAATGGCGTACGATCAATATATAGTTTAGCTTCACGGATCCTAAGTAAAAATTGCTTGGCAAGTTTTGGTGAGATGGTTTTATAATAATCGACCGCGTTTAAAATATCACTTTTAACAGCAGGTCTATTTACAAAATTATAGTTCACAAACTTTTTTCGATATCATCTAATGTATCATCGAAACTGCTTAAAGCTGTCGGGTTTTGATAATAATCATTAAGCCTTTCATCAATTATTTGAGTTTGCCATGCTGATAATTCAGATATATTAACAACCTCTTCTTTTTGCAACTCAGCATACCTTTCCTTTAAAGATTGCCATTCTTCAATAGGAATAAACACTCCGGTTGTGTTTCCTTTGTTATCATGAATAAATTGAAGATTCATATTCTTTTATATAGGTATTGTACTAATCAAAGTTACAAAAAAATATTTTTATCCTATCGCCCTCTTCAACGCCATTACATAGCCAATATGCATCCCATCATGAAATGGTAGAAAATTTATGGCATCTTCAATACCGGTTATTGGTACGCCATAACGGGAAGTCCATAGAGGGTAATTCGCAAAAATTTTGTTTTGATAATTAGCTTCTAACTGATCAATGGTTGTGATCAACAGCTCTTTTATCTCGTCAACTTCTGCACTTTCAATAAAACGGGTGGGCTTGGTATCCGGGCGGTATGGGGTATAAAATTTATCATCTACTATAAAAGGTATGTTTGCCCTTGTATAGCAAATGCCTTGTTCTGCCGATATTAGATGCGCCACATTCCAGATAATGTTATTGTTGAAACCTGCCGGAACCTCGTTTAATTGTTCGGTAGATAAGCCCTCAATTAATTTCAATAAATGCTTTCGGGTTGCTTTGATGGTACTTAAGGTGTTGGTTATCATAGTCCAAATATTGAATTTTTATCGGGATAAATGTTAATTCCAATGTAAATTAACCCGTTTTAACATCGCCATAGCTAATCGCTTTTATTTTACCTTTGCAATTCATTAATAGCAATGTCGGCAACCACTATAAGCAATTCTGTTCAGTCAAATAAACCGGTGTGGTATTTTATTCTATGCTGGACGTTATTGAACGCTGTGCAAGCTTATACCTTAGAACTACATGCCGATGAGGCCTATTACTGGATGTTTGCCCAAAAGCTGGACTGGGGGTATTTTTACCACCCACCAATGGTGGCCTTATTCATTAAAATAGGCGATACCTTATTCCATAACGAACTTGGCTTACGGTTGCTAACTGTACTAAGCAATAGCTTGGCTATATATCTGCTTTGGTTAATTTTGAAAAAGTACCAGGTTAGTACCAAATGGTTCATGCTGCTGGTTTCGGGGGTACTTGTTTTTCATGTATATGGCTTCACCAGCACGCCAGATGCGCCTTTGTTTTTCTTCGCGGTGCTGTTCTATTATTTCTATCAAAAGTATATTGATGACGATAGTTGGTTAACGGCTTTTATAATTGGTGTTATTGTAGCCTGCTTGCTTTACAGTAAGTATCATGGGGTGCTGCTTGTTGGTTTTACCCTGTTATCAAACCTTAAACTTTTTACCCGCAAAACCTTTTACCTGGCCATATTAACAGGGGTGGTAATTTACATCCCCCATATTTTGTGGCAAATGCACAGAGGGTTCCCGGCAGTTAATTACCAGTTATTTGAGCGGTCGTCGGCATTTGGGTACGATATTTCCATCAGCACAACATTTATTGTAGGTCAGCTTTTACTGGGCGGTGCATTTATTAGCTGGTACCTGTTCTATCGGGGTTTCAGTACTAAGATAACCGATGTTTTTACCCGTGGCTTATTATTTAATGCCATAGGCACATTTGGTTTTTTCCTGCTGAATACCTTTAAGGTAAACGTGCAGCCCCATTATACACTAATTGCCTTTGTGCCTTTAATATGCCTGGCGCTTATTAGCTTTCAACGGGAAAATTTTGATGCCAAATGGTTTTACAAATTGGCAATTGCAAATTTGGTGTTGATATTGGCGCTGAGGCTATCCCTCATATTTGGCTTGCCATTTATTAAAAAGGTAGAGGCCTTAAAAAGCTACTTCGGTTTTCATGAATGGGCTAAACTGGTACACCAAAAAGCAGGCAAGGCGTTTGTAGTAATGGACGAAGGCTTTCAAAACCCATCAAAATATAGTTTCTATACTAACAGCCTTAAAGGCTTCGCTTACGATTCCAGGTATTACGGGCGTACTATGTTTGATATCTGGCCAATGGAAGATAG
>NZ_JAQBOI010000002.1 GCF_028288105.1 Mucilaginibacter sp.
GTTTTTACACTGTTTGCAATACAAACCAGATACATGGTATCACGGGTCATTTTAACGCCCACGTAATTATAAAAGCCATCTTTTAACTGAATTTGCCCTTGCACGTGTTCGTAATCGGTCCAGTCTGACGCTCCAGGGTTATGCACAGGGATCTTTATTTGTACAAGCTGAGTAGCATCTACCTTGTTCTCATAGATCTGTTTAATGATTTTCACCTCGGACTGGTGGATGAAATATTCGAAGATAAGGGTATACCCACCTGTATTAAACAGATGTATGCTAAGTAATAATAAAGCAAAAAACCTTCTCACAGTTCGTTAGTATTAGGGACAATACATTGTAAATATATCTATTTATTTAATTATAACAAAAAAATTACAAAAAAGCCTTTGGTCTATCAAAACCATATTAAAAACTAATTGCAACGGTTACTTTTTAGGATTAAAAATAGCTACTGCTACCCTCGAATCGGCACAGCCATAATACAGGAACCATTTCTTTTGGAAATAAACCAATCCTTCCATAAATACAGTCCCTGCAGGGTACTGTCCACTTTTTTCAAATGCTTCTTGCGGCACAAAAAAGGGCTTATCTAATCTGCGAATGGCTTTGGTTGGGTCGCTTGCCGAAAACATTACCTGCCCGCCACAATACGAATTTGCGGTATAATGCTTATCGCCATAGGTGATGTTATTTTTACCATTGTATAATAGTAGAATGCCTTTGGGAGTAATTATTGCCGGAGGGCCACACTCGGTTAAATCACTGTCGAAGTAATTTTTTCGGGGTGATATTAGTGCTTTTAATGTACTGTCGTTGTTCATTAAAGGGGCCCAGTTTATCAGATCTGTAGAGGTGGCGGCATACACGCCGGTTTCGCCCCAGTACATCCAATACTTACCATTAATTTTCGCGATTATCTGCTTCGCACCTGTTAGTTTTGTGATAATGGATGCCGATTTACTGGCGATATTAAAGAATTTGCCATTGTACGCCTTACGAAATATAGGGCCGTGTTTTGTCCACTTTTTTAGATCTTTTGATGTAGCTACACCCAAACGCGGCATATCATGATTCCATTGGGTATAGAAAACAACATACGTCCCGTTAGCGGTCATGGCAACACGTGGGTCTTCACAACCACCTTTCCATTCAAATTCTTTCTGACTATCGTTATCCGGATATAACACCGGTACAGGCGACCTCTTAACCGAAATGCCGTTGCTGCTTTCGGCCAGGCCCAGACGGGAAGTCCTGCCCCCTATTCCGGTGCCCGATTTATCTTCGGCGCGATAAAGAATATATATTTTGCCATTTTTTATGGTAGCAGCCGGGTTAAAGGTATCATTGGATTCCCAATCCATTTGCTTTTTGCGCATGGGGTCATAAAACCGGGTGGTAGTATCCGGGCTGATCAATGGATTAACCCTGGCCGGCCGCACAAACGGCCCAAAGGCCCATAAAGGCAATTCGTCGGTTTGTGCCGATACGGAGCCTGCTGTTAATACAAGCAGGACTAAAACCCGGATAACTTTGTAAAAATCTCTCATCATAATTAATAAACAGGTGTTAACCTTACCAGGTATTGATCCATATCATCTTCGTACAAAACCTCTGTTGCCCAACCCTCTTCGGCAGCAACCACCTTTAGTTTTTCATGGTCAATATATAACCATTTAAACCAGTTGGTTTTTTGCCCTTTGTAAGCATACTGATATAACAATTCGCCATAGTAATCACCTTTGGGTATATCACCATCATATAAATAAGCAATATCAGAAGAATCAAATAATAATTGGCCGCCCTTATTCAGTAGCGTTTTGGTATGCCGTAAAAATAGGCGTAATTGTTTAATAGTACCGCATAGCCCTATACCATTCATCATTAATAATAATGTATCGTATTTATCTGCCTGATAGGTGAAAATATCTTTCGCTATTGCATGCTTAACCCCACGCTGCTGCATAATAGTAACAGCCAAACCAGAAATATCCAGCGCGGTAATTTCTAATCCCTTATCCTGTAACATTAAGGCATGGCTACCGGCACCCGCGCCAATATCCAAAACCTTACCGTTGCATTTATTAAGGGCGATAAGCTCCAAGTCGGGCATTTCATCTTCGATACGGAAATATACATCCAGCGGCATCTCTTCTTTTGGGCCGTAGGTGTTGTTTATCCATAGCTTATGCTTGCCGGCATTTTTAAAGTAATCAAATAATGCCTGGCCAAATATATCTTCCAAGTAGTTTGCGGTTTATATCAACCAAAGAAAAGAATTGTATGGTAAAGCGTCAATCTTTTTTCTTCACAATGCTAAGCTCGCCTGTATTTTCCATGTAAATCTCTTTCACATTGTTAAGCGTGTCTTCATTTGTTTTCAGGCGTACATCGCTCATCAGGTCATCTTGTGTCATAAGGCATTTACGCAGATTTTTCTCATTGATATGTCCATCCTGATAAAGTAATATCTTTTCGCCTTTTAATAGTTTGCTAAATGATTTGCTGTATAAAATAACCCATCCCAATATCCGGTGAATTAAAACCAGAACCAGGCAAGCAGCTACAGTAGCCATAAACGGTGAGGCACCAACTACAGCCCTGCTTAATACTGCGCCAAGTATAATGGTAATAGTGATATCAAAGGCCGACTTCTTCCCGAACGTCCTCTTTCCCGAAATATGGATCAGCGCGAGCGCTATAAAATAAACTACAAATGCTCTGGCGCTCATTTGCGATAAGGTAAGGTCTTTACCCTCGCCGAATATTTTAATAATGATATCCATAGACCGATACTTGTATTAAAACAACATTAATATGTTGTTAAATTATAATACAAACACGAGGGATTTGTTTGCCGGCAAGTGTAAAAATTGGCTTATAAACTTACGTTAGTCAAGCTATAAGCTACTATTGTTTTCCAAGAAATGTAGGCAAGTCTTGATCCTGCTTTACAAATAAACAACTTACAGCGCCAATAAGGTTAATCGCACAAAAAAGGCCCCGAAACCGGGGCCTTTCAATATTATGCATGAAAAATTAAAAGCTGTTAATGCTCAACGGGTTTTTGCTGTTCGTTTACCATGTGGGCCAGGGTACTATCCGGCGTTACATTACCCATAGCCATCTGCAATTTATTTTTAAAACCCGACACTACTTTGTCCTTTCCAGCCATTAACGCATTGTAGCCGTCTTTGGCTACATCGGCAGGGTTTGCCATGGCTTCTTTATCTTGCACAGCTTTGCTATTGTTCATTCCGGCTTTATTAAAAAAGTCGGTATCGGTTACACCGGGTTGTAATGCGGTAATTGTAATGTTGGTATCCTTAACTTCTTCGCGGATAGCTTCAGTTAATGATAATACATAAGCTTTTGTAGCATGATAAACCGCTTGCCATGGGCCCGGGGTTTCGCTTGCGATAGAGGCTACATTTAATATTTTACCTTCGTTACGGCTTACCATTTCCTGCAGGAAGTGTTTGGTAAGAATGGTTAAAGCACCAATATTTAGGTCGATGATCTTCAATTCACGATCTATATCGTTATCCTTAAACTCGCCATAAACACCCTGCCCTGCATCATTCACCAAAACATCAATATGTATACCGGTGCGTTTTACTTCTTCACAAAGCGAGAATGCTTCATCGCGGTTAAACAGATCTTTTGCCATGGCTATCACATCGATACCGTTCTGTTGCAGTTCATACGCTGTTTTATCCAGTTCCTGCTGGTTGCGGGAAACAATAATTAAGTTATAATGATCTTTTGCAAATAGCTTTGCCAATTCTAAGCCGATACCGCTTGTCGCGCCGGTAATTAAGGCATATTTTGTATTGCTCATAGTTTTATGATATTTATAGATGTATTAATTTGTTTTACCCGTTCACTACTTCGCCCCCATTAACGTGAATAACCTGCCCTGTGATGTAGGATGAATCATCAGATGCCAGAAAAACATACGCCGGCCCCACCTCTGATGGCTGCCCTGCTCTTTCCATTCCTGTTTCACTGCCAAACTCTTTTATCTTTTCCTCATCAAAGGTTGATACAATGAGCGGTGTCCAGATAGGACCGGGCGCCACAGCATTTACACGTATGTTCTTTTTAGCAAGATTTGTAGCCAACGAGCGGGTAAATGCAGTAATTGCCCCTTTTGTAGATGAGTAATCAATTAAATTTGGTGAGGAACGGTATGCGGTTACCGATGTGGTATTGATAATTGTATCCCCTTCATGCAAATGCTCAAGCGCGGCAGTCGCAAAATGAAAATATCCAAAAATATTTGTTTTAAATGTATCTTCCAGTTGCTCTTCGGTAATATCCTTTAAGTCCTTCTGTGGGAACTGTATGGCAGCGTTATTTACCAAAATATTAAGTTTGCCCAGTTCATTTACTGTTTGCTCAACCGCGTTATTTGCAAATTGCCTGTCCTTTACATCTCCCCGTATCAGTAAACATTTACGGCTTTCCGCCTCAATTAACTTTTGTGTTTCAGTGGCGTCTTCGTCCTCTTCCAAATACACAATAGCCACGTCGGCACCTTCACGTGCATAATGCACGGCAACCGCCCGGCCAATGCCGCTATCACCGCCGGTTATCAGGGCCACTTTGCCTTCCAGCTTTCCGGCTGCTTTGTAATTGGCTTTAATATATTCGGGCCGCGGGTCCATTTCGGCTTCTACTCCGGGCTGATGGTCTTGTTTTTCGGGTGTTTCTTGTTGTGTGCTCATATCCATAATTTATTGCCAGGGTTTTAATACAACCTTTACGCAGTCGTCTTCTTTCTTATCAAAAATCTCATATCCTTTAGCTACCTCACTTAGTGGTAATGTATGAGAGATAATATCATCCAGTATAACCTTCTCTTCTTTAACCAGGTTTATCAGATGATCTATATAATTGAGCACCGGTGCCTGGCCCTGGCGAATAGTTAGGCCTTTATCAAACATGCGGTGCATGGGGAAGTTATCATAAGTTGAGCCATACACACCCATTATAGTAACCGTGCCGCTTCTGCGTACGGCTTTAAAAGCCATGTCCAGTACTTTCATGCTGCCTACTTCAAAATTTACCAGTGCTTTGGCTTTATCAAGAATAGTACGTTCGGGCTCAAACCCTACCGCATCAACGCAAACATCGGCGCCACGGCCACCTGTCATCTCACGGATAGCTTCTATCACATCAACCTCATGGGGGTTAAGTGTATCCACTTTGTTTACGGCGCGTGCTTTTTCTAAGCGATAGTTTAATGGGTCGATAGCGATAACACGACTTGCGCCGTTTATCCATGCTGCTTTTTGCGCCATTAAACCTACCGGACCCGATCCAAATATGGCTACCACTTCGCCACCTTTTAACTGTGCCCAATCAATAGCCGACCAGCCCGTAGGGAAAATATCCGTCAGGAAAAGCACCTGTTCATCGGTCATGTTATCAGGTGCAATTCGCGGACTGATATCGGCATAGGGTACCCTTACATATTCGGCCTGCCCGCCGCTGTAGCCCCCATACAGATCGGTATAACCAAACAATGCCGCGCCTTTCTGATCCATCATATCCCCGTTAGGGCCGTAATGTTTGTAGTTAGAATTTTCGCAACTTGGCGATGCACCATGGCTGCAAAAGAAACAATGCCCGCAAGCTATAGGGAAAGGCACAACCACCCGGTCGCCCTTTTTAAGATTAGTAATGTCTGCACCTACTTCTTCTACGATACCCATAAATTCGTGCCCCATGATCATATCGCTGGTTTGCGGTACCCCGCCGCTTAAAATGTGCAGATCGGAACCGCAAATAGCGGTCGATGTTACTTTAAGGATGACATCCCTTGGGTCTTCTATGCGTGGGTCGTCAACAGTATCGTAACTGATGTCGCCGGGTTTGTGAAATACCGCTGCTTTCATAAGTGTTGTTTTAGTTTTCGTTTGGTTTATATTACAACATGGGTTATTAAATTATAGTTTTAAGAAATTAAATTTAGTTTTTGGTTACAAATTATAAACAACCTGTAGTGTTTAACCACAGAGGGAACAGAGAAAGAAGCACAAAGAACACAGAGAAAATCGAATTTATACTTGTAATGCTTTTGTGTACTCTGTGAAAAAACTCTGTGTACTCTGTGGTTAAAATTTTACCTTCACCTTTGAAAATTGAACTTCAAAATGAAACTACATACTATAGATACCGGCTTTTTTAAACTGGATGGTGGTGCCATGTTTGGCGTAGTGCCGAAGGTGATATGGAATAAAACCAACCTGGCCGACGATAGAAACCTTTGCACCTGGGCCATGCGTTGCCTGCTGATTGAAGATGGCAACCGCTTAATTTTGGTTGATACAGGCATTGGCAATAAACAGGATGAAAAGTTTTTTAGTTATTACTATTTGCATGGCGATGCTACACTGGGTAGTTCGTTAGCCGCAAAAGGCTTTCATAGGGATGACATAACCGATGTATTTTTAACCCACCTACATTTTGACCATGTTGGCGGTGCAGTTACACGCAATGGCGAAAAACTATTACCAACATTTAAGAACGCTACATACTGGAGCAACGAGCAACATTGGGATTGGGCGGTTAACCCCAACGAACGGGAAAAAGCATCGTTCCTGAAAGATAATATATTACCTATACAGGAAAGCGGCCAGCTAAAATTTATCCAGGCCCGGGATGGTGTCAGCTTTACAGATGACATTAGCATCCGTTTTGCATATGGCCATACCGATGCCATGATGCTGCCGCTTATTAATTACAAAGATAAACAGGTTTTATACATGGCCGATCTGCTGCCATCTACAGGCCATTTGCCCCTGCCCTATGTAATGGCATATGATATGTTCCCGCTAAAAACTTTGGGCGAAAAGAAAGCTTATTTAAATGAAGCGGTTGAAAAGGAATATATATTATACCTGGAGCACGACCCAATAAACGAGTGCTGCACACTGCAACAAACCGAAAAAGGAATAAGGGTGAAAGAGGTGTTTAAGTTAGATGAGATCTAATTTTTAACGTTTAAGAAATTTTATTAAAATAAACTTCTAAAATCTTTCACCACAAATATTATTCCAAAACAAGTCAATTAAAACATCTTTCATATAATAGTAAAATACTGGCATTATTGGCTATAAAATGTTATTTTTAGAAACAAATTTGTAGCTTTGCACGTTCAATTCTAAATTATAAGAATCGAGGTTAATAAAATAAATGAGACAACTCAAAATAACTCAATCCATTACCAACCGTGAGTCACAGTCCCTCGACAAATATCTTCACGAAATTGGTAAAGTTGACCTAATAACTGCCGAAGAAGAGGTAATTTTAGCACAGAAAATTAGAGAAGGCGATCAGGCTGCATTAGAGCGCTTAACAAAAACGAATCTTCGTTTTGTGGTATCGGTAGCTAAGCAATATCAAAACCAGGGACTTACTCTTGGTGACCTTATTAACGAAGGTAACTTAGGATTAATTAAGGCTGCAAAACGCTTTGATGAAACCAAAGGTTTCAAATTTATATCATACGCTGTTTGGTGGATTCGTCAATCAATATTGCAGGCCATTGCAGAGCAATCACGTATTGTGCGTTTGCCATTAAACCAGGTTGGTTCCCTGAGTAAAATAAGCAAAGCATTTTCAAAGCTTGAGCAAGAATATGAACGCGAGCCATCTCCGGAAGAGCTTGCTGATATGCTGGAAACTACAGTAGACAAAATATCTGATACCTTGAGTAACAGTGGTCGCCATGTATCTATGGATGCGCCATTTGTACAGGGAGAAGAAAATACTTTATTAGATGTACTGGAAAACCAGGAGCCTAATACAGATTCTATCCTTATCAACGAGTCTTTATCTGAAGAGATAAAACGTTCGTTATCTACCCTTACCGAGCGTGAGCGCGAAATAATTGTTTTGTTCTTTGGTTTAGGTAGCAATCATCCTTTATCACTGGAAGAAATTGGCGAAAAGTTCAATTTAACACGGGAGCGTGTACGTCAAATTAAAGATAAGGCGCTGCAAAGGTTACGTCATACCTCAAGAAGCAAAATTCTGAAATCATACCTGGGATAACTATAGGTTAAAAATTAAGCCTCCGTTAAACAAAACGGAGGTCTTTTTCGTTATGGTTATATGGATCCATCCGGTTACGAACACTTATCACCCGCCGAAGCAATTGCTTATCAGAACGTCCTGCGTCAAAGAATCCAGATTCGTGAACTGCAAAAGCCTATTAAAACTATAGCCGGGGCTGATATTTCCTTTAATAAAGATTCAGAACTATTATATGCCGGCATTGTGGTATTTAAGTATCCGGATATGCAGGTAATAGGCACATCTACAGCTATAGCACATACGTCTTTTCCTTATATCTCGGGCTTACTTGCTTTTAAAGAGATCCCTGCCTTGTTCAGCGCCTGGAACAACCTGTATATAAAACCCGATCTGCTGGTGTTAGACGGACAAGGCATAGCTCATGAGCGCCGCCTTGGTATTGCTACACATTTTGGCTTGCTTACAAACGTCCCTACTATTGGCAGCGCAAAAAGCAGGCTTTATGGAAAGTACAAAGAACCGGCTGATGAAATATTTGCCGAAAGCCCTATGTATGATAAAGGCGAACTCATTGGCATTGCCCTGCGCAGTAAATTACACTGTAAACCTATTTACATTTCACCGGGACACAATATCAATATGCAGCAAAGCGTTGATGTGATAAAAAATTGCATCCGTGGCTATCGCATACCTGAACCTACCAGGCAGGCACACATCTTAGTAAACAAAATAAGGATAGAGAACGGGGAAGATAAAACTAAGCAGCTGGGATTGTTCGATTGATTCGCTTAAACCATACATGTCTCATATCCGTACCTTATTAAAGTACTTTTACAAACCCATACTGCCCTGGAACTTAGGGTTTACCCTTACCGCTATTTTTTTTATCGGTACATACGGCCTCCGGGTTACAGGCTTCATGTTTTTTTGGAAATTTATAGGTTATGCTTCAACTATATTCCTGCAAAGCTATACTGCCAAAAACGTTTATATGTATTACCGCAATGCCGGTTACAGCATAAAGCGGATGTATATTTGTGCCTTTGCAATTGATATGGCCATATTTATAATTATGCTCACCCTTTTATTTACCGCCCATCATTTATTTGCTCCGCACCATGTATACACTAAAGGCCGATAGCATTGAACTGGCTTTTGACGGCCGCAAGATTTTGCGGGATGTTCATTTGTCGTGTAAACAGGGTGAGGTAATTGGTTTGTTAGGCCGCAACGGCTGCGGTAAATCATCCTTGCTGAAAATCATTTTTGGCACCTTAACCGCCTCCCACAGATATGTTAGTATTAACGATCAGTTTATACACAAAGGCTATCATAATAACCGCATAGCTTATTTGCCACAGCACAACTATCTTCCAACGGGTATCCGGCTGGACAAATTAGCTAAAATACTCGTTGATCCATCTTCATGGGATGATTTTGCCGCGCTGCCCATATATCAGCGAAACTCCAATAACACTGCAGGGCAAGTATCGGGTGGTGAACTGCGCCAGTTGGAAACTATGATGATCATACATAGCAGAGCAGATTTTATTTTACTGGATGAGCCATTTACACACATATCCCCCATACAAGCCGATGAATTTAAGCCCATTATTCGGGCATGCGCCAAACGTAAGGGAATCATTGTAACAGATCATCAGTATTACAATATATTAGAAGTTAGTGATAAGGTAATTTTATTAAACGATGGCTGCACAAAACACATTATTGATAATGAAGAATTAGTTACTTACGGCTATCTTAGCAGTATTAATCAATAATACCATGACTATCCCTATTTACCAGGCCGATGCCTTTACCGATAAATTGTTTGGTGGTAACCCCGCTGCTATATGCCCATTAGAGGAATGGTTGCCGGATGAAACCATGCAAAAGATAGCGCTGGAAAACAACCTTGCCGAAACTGCCTTTTTTGTAAAAACCGAAAATGGGTATTTGTTGCGCTGGTTTACCCCCGAACTGGAAATAGACCTTTGCGGGCACGCCACACTTGCATCGGCACATATATTATTTACCGAACTGGGATACGAGGGGGATACCATTTATTTTGATACCGTTAAAGCCGGTACGCTGATAGTAAAACGCGATGGCGATAAATATTCTATGGATTTTCCATCGCGGCCCCCATTTGCAGCCGATAAGCCCGAAGGATTAATAGAGGCTTTGGGCGGCAAAAAGCCTAAAGATATCTTACGCTCGCGCGATTACTTTTTGGTTTACGATAACGAAGACGATATTTTAGATATAAAGCCCGACCACTTTGCTTTGGCCAAGATAGATAGCTTAGGCATTATTGTTACAGCCCCTGGTAAGGATGTTGATTTTGTATCCCGTTTCTTTGCCCCTGCTGCCGGTGTTCCCGAAGACCCGGTTACCGGCTCAGCGCATTGCAACCTAATACCCTATTGGGCCGCAAAATTGGGCAAGAACAAACTGCATGCCTACCAGATATCTGCCCGCAAAGGCGAATTATGGTGCGAGCTTAAAGGCGACAGGGTAATTATGGCAGGCAAAGCGGTTACTTATCTTAAAGGACAAATATACATTTAGGCGAAGCCCCCCAGCCCCCTGAAGGGGGAGCTTTTGAAAAACTTAAATTTATATTTCAACTCCTTCTTCAGGGGTTGGGGGGCTGACTTTTTTTGCTTATTTTCCGAACTTAATTTTTTTAGATCATACGGAGTATTAATGCAACTTACACAGTTAGAAATCAAGGGGTTTAAAAGCTTTGGAGATAAGATCACCATTAATTTTAATGAGGGTGTTACCGCTATTGTAGGCCCTAACGGCTGCGGTAAATCTAATGTGGTTGATGCCATACGCTGGGTATTGGGCGAGCAAAGTACCCGTGCGCTGCGTTCCGAAAAAATGGATAACATTATTTTCAACGGAACTAAAAGCCGCAAGGCCGCTAACCTTGCCGAAGTTTCTTTAACATTCGACAATACCAAAAACGTTCTCCCTACAGATTTTTCGCAGGTAACTTTAACGCGCAGGTTGTACCGTACAGGTGAAAGCGAGTACCGCCTTAATGATGTGCAGTGCCGTTTAAAAGATATTACAGATCTTTTCCTGGATACCGGCATCGGTGCAGATTCGTATGCTATCATCGAGTTAAAGATGATAGACGAGATCATTAACAACAAGGAAGGTTCGCGCCGTAATTTGTTTGAAGAAGCATCGGGCATATCTAAATACAAACTCCGCAAAAAACAAACATTCAGCAAATTAAAAGATACAGAAGCCGATCTGGAACGTGTAGAAGACCTGCTTTTTGAGATAGAGAAGAATTTAAAAGCCCTGGAGAACCAAGCCAAGAAAACCGAGCGTTATTATAAACTGCGGGATCAATACAAGGCATTAAGCATTTCGCTGGCATCATTCCGTATCGCAAATTTCAGCAAGTCGTTAGCAGAGATTGAAGAGAAAGAACAGATCCAACGGGAAGAAAAATCGGGTATTGCTACACAAATAGATACTTTGGAAGCCGCATTACAGCGAAATAAGCTGGATAGCCTTACAAAAGAGAAAAACCTTGCGGCACAACAAAAAGCCAGTAATGAGTTCACGGCCAAAATACGGGCATACGAAAGCGAGAAACGTGTTAAGAACGAACAGCTCAAACATCAGCAGGATAAAGAAACCCGCTTAAAAGAGGAACTTGAACGGGACAATAACCAGTTCAAACACGTTCAGTACAATATAAAACGCCTGAGCGAAGAAAAGCTACAGGAAGACGAAAATCTGCATACTATTACCCAGCGTGTTGCCGAATTAAAGGAAGCGGTTGACGAACTTCGTGCGCAACAGGCAGAGGCCCGTAACGAGTTAAATGAACTGAACAGTATAAACGGTAGACTGCAAAACCAGCTTTACAAAGCCGAAAAGGATATTGATATCCTGAATATACAACAACAGGCGCTTGAGCAGGAAAGCCAGCGCAATATGGAAGACACCACCAATAAGGAGGCAGAACTTTCGCACTTTAACAAAGTGGTAGCCGAACTGGAAAGCCGGACAGGTACCCTAAAAAGTGAATATGACCTTGCAGTTAATGCAGAAAACAAACTACAGGAGCAAATAACCGAAACAGAGACCGAGTTAAAAACAGTTAACGATAGCGTAGCCACTGATGGCCGTAAGCTGGATGCTAAACAAAACGAGTATAACCTTACCAAAAGTTTGGTTGATAATTTAGAAGGCTTCCCGGAGTCTATCCGTTTCTTAAAAAAGAACACCAACTGGGCTAAAACAGTCACCCTGTTCAGCGATATACTATTTTGCAAGGAAGAATACCGTGTAGCCATTGAGAACTACCTGGAACCACTAATGAACCATTACGTGGTGAATACATATGATGAAGCTATAGCTGCCATAAATTTATTGAGCAACTCGGCAAAAGGACGTGCGCACTTTTTCATACTGGATAACTACGAGGTCGCTTCAAAACCAACCGAAACAAGTTTAATAGATTCGGCCGCTGTACCTGCTTTATCTGTTGTAGAAGTTGAAGAACGTTATAAACCATTATGTAATTATTTGCTAAAGAGTGTTTACCTGGTAAATGATAATACAGAACAAGATATTAATGCGGTTAAATTACCTGACGGCGTTGTGTTGATTGGCAAGAGCGGCAAGTTCAATAAATCTAAACATACCATGGCTGGTGGCTCGGTAGGTTTGTTTGAGGGTAAACGTATTGGCCGCGCCAAGAACCTTGATAACCTGTTAAAAGAAATTAAACAGGCCGAAACCCGCATCCAAAATTATAAAAACAAAAGCGAGGAGCTACAAAGCAAGCTATCTGCCTTAAAGGCATCGGGCAGAACAAACGAGCTAAGGCAGCAGCAGTTTGAACTGAACCAGGTAAATACTGAACTGGTTACCGTTAAAACTAAACAGGAACAATACCAGGCATTTATTGAGAATAGCCTTAACCGCAAGCAGGATATTGCCAATAAAGTAGCCGGCATAAAAGAAGAGATACTTAACCTTGGCCCATTATTGATTGAACTTAAAGCTCAAAAGCAGATCCAAAGTGATTTGATGCTGGATAAGCAACAGGCCTTTAATGAACTGAACGAAATGGTAACGGTACAATCCAATACCTATAACCAGGAAAATATCCGTTTCCATCAGCAGCAAAATAAGGTTTCGGGTTTGGTGAAAGACCTTGATTACCGCGAAACACAATTGGAACATTTGGATGTACGCATACGCCAAAATAGTACTGAACTGGAAAAAGTGAAGGCACAGATAATGGAAAACCTGCAGCAAACCGGCGATAGCGACGAAAGCCTGCTGGAAATGTATGAGCAAAAGGAAGCGCTTGAAAAAGGCACTGCCGAAGCCGAGCAGGAATACTATGCATGGCGCGCCACCATTACCGAAAGCGAGAACGAGGTTTCGAAACTGCGACAAAAGAAAGATCAAACCGAGGCTTTAGAGAATGAGTTAAAGGATCAACGCAATAATCTTAAGTTGGAACTGAACGCTTTGCGCGAGCGCTTATCAGTAGAGTTTAACGTAGACATAAACGACCTGATCGAGATTGACACCAATGAAGCCGGCGATGAAGATGATATACGCGAACGTACCGAAAAATTAAAAAGGCAACTTGACGATTTTGGCGCTATTAACCCAATGGCTGTTGAGGCTTATAATGAAATGAGCGAACGCCACAGCTTTATACAGGGGCAAAAGAAAGATCTGGCCGAAGCCAAAGCATCGTTATTGGCAACCATACAGGAGATAGATGATACCGCTAAAGAGAAATTCATGTTGGCCTTTACTATGGTGCGCGAGAATTTTATAAAAGTATTCCGTTCGCTGTTTAACGAGGAGGATTCCTGCGATCTGATACTAAGCGACCCGCAGCATCCGCTGGAGTCTGAGATTGATATTATTGCAAGGCCTAAAGGGAAACGCCCTTTATCTATCAATCAACTTTCGGGTGGCGAAAAAACGCTTACAGCTACGGCTATACTATTCTCGCTTTACCTGTTAAAGCCCGCGCCCTTCTGTATTTTTGATGAAGTTGATGCCCCGCTTGATGATACCAATATTGATAAGTTCAATAACATTATCCGTAAATTCTCTAAAGAATCCCAGTTTATCATTATATCTCACAATAAACGGACTATTGCCTGTACCGATATTATTTATGGCGTAACTATGGTTGAGCAAGGGATATCAAGGGTTGTACCTGTTGATCTGCGCGAATTGGCTGATTAAGAATTATACATAAAAAAAAGTCTGAAAGTTTAAACTTTCAGACTTTTTTTTGCAGACCAGCTTATTTTTTAAGTTTCAGATGATCATATATCATGCCTTTAAACTGTTTTCTATCCATTTGGGTAGTCATCTTCTTTGCTTCATCCATAGATAATGTTCTAAGATTAGATGTGCTTTGTATTTTTTTAGTCGGTATAGAGAACACACCGGTTTTTACATAGTTAATAGCATATGCAAATAAATCTTCAGTTGGGTCACCAAACTCTTTACTTACGTCATCAAAGTCTTCAACTCCCGGATATTTAGCCGAACCAGGCTTCATACCATCATAATAGCCTCCGTTGCCTGCAGAGTTTTTGGTTTCAAACTGAGGTACATATAATTGATATTTATTAATATCGATAGCAAAGAAACCTACAGGTTTACCATAACTTGTTGTTCCAATAAGTTTAACATCCATTTTAGGTATTAAATTATTTATCGTAAGCTCACTTGCTGATGCCGTAGAACCTGTAACAATAAAAAACACCCTGCTGATATTTAAATTACCGGCTTTAGCAAACTTTGCCTGATTGGAAGGATCGGTAGGCAAAAATTCGCCAGGTGAAATATTGTAGATCTTACTTAATAAAGGGTGGATATCATGCTGAAGATCATCATTATAATATGTAGAATACATTAACGAACCATTGGCAGATGAAGGCGCAATTAAATCACTTAAATATTCGGCTGTTGAAACATAACCACCTCCGTTATAGCGCAGGTCAACCACTAAATCTGTTACGCCCTGTGTTGCAAAATCGCTGAATGCAGCGTCAAGTTTGGGCCTGGCGTTAGAATCTTCTGTGAAGCTGTTAAATACGATATAACCTACCTTTTTACCACCACCTGCATCAACAACCTTTGTAGCCAAAACAGGGTTTACAATATAAGTACCTGTTGACATGGACACATTAAAACTACTACCATCGGGTTTTTCAAGAGTCATGGTAATGCTGCTGGAACTATTGTATGCATTAACAATAAAATTAACGTTAGTGCCGGCATCATAGTTCAGCCCTGAACCGGTACGGCCATTTATAGCGGTAATTTTGTAACCTCTTTTAATGCCTTTAACATCAGCAGGCGAACCCGGATAAACATATTTTACTCTTAAATCACTAACTGTAGTACCGTATGCAGGTGCAAAACCAAAATCACCTTTTACACCACCTAACTCGCCGGATACGCTTCCATCGTCAATAAAAGAATATTTTGCATAACCTGGTGATGGTGAATAATATTCATAAGGCTTACCAGTTACAGTATTTATGGCATATTGCGATAATGCATCCACTTCGGTTGATAATGCGTCCAGATCATTAGTACCACTAAACGCACGTGGCTTAAATGCTGCGTAAGTTGGCAGATCTTTATTCCAGTAATAGGTTTCCTTTGTGTATAAAAAAACGGAATCTTTTATCAGATCAAGCACAGAACCATTTTTAGAAGGCTCTATTGGATCTGGGGTTATTTTTTTATCCTTTTTACAAGACGTTATACCTACCGTAGAAAGCAGTAGAAACAAGTAAAATATTTTCTTCATAGCTTATATTAATTATTTATGAGTTAACGATATTATTATATATATATTATATTTACTGATATTATATGATTTCTTTAACGCTTATGTAGTCTATACCACATGCCTCGGCGCATAACTTATCTGTATCCGAACCTTCTATCATAATTAGGTCCCTACGTTCCAGGTTATGCTCTTGCATTAACAAGTGCAATACATCCGGTTCGGGTTTAGGGAGGCTTTCATTAGCAAAGTAACAGATCAGGTAGGGCTCCAACCCATGCCACTCTACCTGTCGTAGCTTATTAAGCTGTTGCTGTGGGTTACCGTTTGTTACTATAAAAAGCTTTTTACGATCCAAAACCACTTCCTGCATAAAGCTAAGCATATTTTTGAATAGCAGCAATTTTAATGGAAGGCGAGATGTTAATAACATTATCTCTAAATTTTTACGATACTTTTCATCAACGTTTAACTCGGTTGCTATTGTGTTAAACACTTCCCCCTCTCCTTTCTGGGTATACGTATCTATCATCAGATCGGTTGTCTTGGCGGCGCTATTTAATTCGGTGTATTCTAATAAATTCGCAAAAAGATAGTAGATCTGGAAGTAATAATCCTTTGCAGGGTAAAGCACATCATCCAGTTCAAAAATAAAAGCTTTTTTACGTGGGTCTATATCGCTATAAGTTATGGCTGCCATTTATAATATCAATATTATACTCTTTAAATAATTGCCCGGATAATAGCAATACATCCGCCTCCTGCTTATTAAGCAAATAAGCGGTATCAATGTTATTATCTAAACAAAAGGTTAGCATTTCGTGCGCATAAGTATCTGATGCCGGGTTGGGTAATTTCAGCATTCCCATAAAAGCGGGTAGCTCATTATAATCGCCCATAATAACTTCATCATTATTCAGACTATTTTTAAGCTTATGGGCCTGGGCCGATGTAGCAGATGTAATAAGTATTTTCACCTATAAATTATTTACAATTAACCCGTCCTTCATCAATATCGTGCGGTCGCTCATATCAGACAGGTCCTGGTTGTGGGTTACAATTACAAAGGTTTGGTTAAAATCCTTACGCAGTTTTATAAAAAGTTCATGCAGTTCCAGCGCGTTTTTTGAATCAAGGTTACCGGATGGCTCATCTGCAAATATCAGGGCCGGATTATTTATAAGCGCCCTTGCCACGGCAACGCGCTGCTGCTCGCCGCCAGATAACTCTGCCGGTTTATGCGTAATCCTATCACCCAGGCCAAGCATCTCTAATAATTCCTTAGCTTTTTTTTCGGCTTCGGCACGTGGTATACCTGCTATAAATGCGGGTATGCACACATTTTCTATAGCGTTAAATTCTACCAGTAAATGATGGAACTGAAATATAAAGCCGATTTTTTGATTGCGAAACTCGCTTAAATACTTGTTGTTAAGTTTGCTAACCTCAACATTATCAATAAATAATTGGCCGGAATCTGAAGCATCCAACGTGCCAAGTATGTTTAACAGTGAGCTTTTACCTGCGCCCGATGCACCTACAATGGTTACAATTTCGCCGCGCTTTACTTCAAGGTCTACCCCTTTTAATATATGGAGCTTTCCGTATGATTTATTTATTGATTGTGCTTTAAGCATGGGCAAATTTAGTGATTAGAGATTAGTTAATTCGCGCTCTGATGTTATTTTACCTCAGAAAAAATATTCATAGCAATATAATTATCACAAAACAATTACCGTAAATATTACAAATCTCTAACCTCTACTCTCCAATCTCTAAAAACAAAATAGTAGCTTTACCGCAAATTCTTCAAATAACATGAACATTCACGAATATCAGGGCAAAGCGATATTGAAAAGCTTTGGCGTAAGAGTACAGGAAGGCATAGTTGCAGATACACCTGAAGAGGCTGTTGCTGCTGCTCAGAAAATGAAGGAAGACTTCGGGTCGGACTGGACAGTTATAAAAGCACAGATACACGCAGGTGGTCGTGGTAAAGGCGGCGGTGTAAAGCTTGCTAAAAACCTTGAACAGGTTAAAGAAATTGCAGGCAATATTATAGGCATGCAATTAATAACCCCGCAAACCGGCCCCGAAGGTAAACTGGTAAAAAAGATTTTGGTTGCACAAGATGTTTACTACCCGGGCGAAAGCGAAGTAAAAGAATATTATATAAGCGTATTGCTTGACCGTGCTAAAGGCCGCAACATTATCATGTATTCTACCGAAGGTGGTATGGATATTGAAGAAGTAGCGCACTCTACACCAGAGTTGATACACAAAGAAGAAATTGACCCTAAAGTTGGTTTACAAGGTTTCCAGGCACGTAAAATTGCTTTTAACCTTGGCCTATCAGGCGATGCATTTAAGGATATGGTAAAATTCATTACTGCTTTATATAAAGCGTATGATGCTACCGATTCTTCTCAGTTTGAAATAAACCCGGTATTAAAAACTTCTGATAATAAAATTTTAGCTGTTGATGCTAAAGTTAACATTGATGATAACGCATTATACCGCCACGCAGATTATGCGGCATTGCGTGATACTGATGAGGAAGACCCTACCGAAGTTGAAGCAAGCAAATCAAACCTTAACTATGTTAAGCTTGACGGTAATGTTGGCTGTATGGTTAATGGTGCCGGTTTAGCTATGGCAACTATGGATATTATTAAAATTGCCGGTGGCGAACCTGCTAACTTCCTTGATGTTGGTGGTACTGCTAACGCGGCAACTGTTAAAGCTGGTTTTAATATCATTTTGCAAGACCCTAACGTTAAAGCTATACTGATCAATATTTTTGGTGGTATTGTTCGTTGCGACCGTGTTGCACAAGGTGTTATTGATGCTTACAACGAAATTGGTAATATCCCTGTTCCTATCATTGTTCGTTTACAAGGCACCAATGCCGAAGAAGGTAAACAACTAATTGATAATTCGGGCCTGAAAGTTTACTCTGCTATCCTTTTAAAAGAAGCTGCAGACAGAGTTAAAGAAGTTTTAGCGCTTTAATTTTAGTGATTACTGATTGGTTAATTAGAGATTAGTTGACCTATTAATATTAAGGGAGCCCGGTGGCTCCCTTTTTTGTTACTTTGTTTATGGAATAATGAGGACGAATGCATCCTGTCGATAAAAACGTAACATGAAAAAATCCTTTAAAATTATCACAACTATTATTGCAGTACTGTTATTAGGTTTTAATGCAAAAAGCCAAACGCTTTTGACACCTACAGAATTAATACACGCCTACCAGCTTAACGACAGCAGCATTAATACGATGCTAAGTGTTAAAGGGTATCAGATACAACATACGCAAGAAGTTAACGGACAGAAAACAATAACCTGGCATTTCCAGGTACGGCCTGGCGAGATCAGTGACCTTTACTTTCTTAAAATTACTTCCACTCAAAAAACAACTATCCGTTATTGGATAATGAATGCATTTTTTTACAAACAGTTTATGGATAACGTTGTAAAAGAGAATTACAAGTTCGCGGAGATCAGGATAATTGACAAGGAATGTTACTCCGTTTTTAAAAAGGAAGATAAACAGCTATTGATAAGTCAAAAAAGGGTAATAGGCCAAGATGATAATTACTTCGAGATCATGATCAATTAGTGACTTACTTACGTTACCACTAACAATTGTTCATTAATAAATACTCATTCAATATGATTTCAAACAAACATTCCCCCTATTTATACCGTTGTTTAGCCATATGTCTGTTAATTGTAAATGTTTGGAAATATAATACATGTTTAAACATCTATCATTATCTTTGTGCTATAATTAATCGAAACAAAAACAAACTAAAAATATCATGGCAACAACAAAATGGGTATTAGACCCAATGCACTCAGAAGTACAATTTAAAGTAAAACACCTTGTAATATCAACTGTAAGCGGTTTCTTCAAATCATTTGAAGGCCAGCTGGAAACAGAGAATGAAGATTTTACAGATGCGAAAATTGAATTTTCACTGGATGTGAACAGTGTAGATACTACGCAACCACAACGCGACGAGCACTTAAAATCTGCTGAGTTTTTTGACGCGGCAACACACCCGAAGATCACTTTTAAATCAACTTCCTTCACAGCTGATGGTGATGACTATAAATTAGTAGGCGACCTTACTATTAAAGATGTTACAAAACCAGTTACCCTTGCAGTTGAATACGGTGGTTCTGCCGGCGATTTTTATGGCAACACAAAGGCTGGCTTTGAAGTTACCGGTAAAATAAACCGTAAAGAGTTTGGCTTAGTGTGGGATGGCGTTACCGAAGCAGGTTCTATTGTAGTAGGTGAAGATATTAAACTTATTATGAACATACAGTTTGCTAAGCAAGCATAAGTAGTTCTAATATCGAAGTTTCAATTTCGAATTGATTTTAAAATGCCGGATATAACATTTATTCGGCATTTTTGTATTTATAAAATATCAAATTCGAAACCCGATATTTGCACTATGCTAATAAAGATATACCCCGAAAACCCAAATGAGAAAGCAATAGAACAGGTTGCTGATGTACTGCGCAAAGGCGGCCTCATCATATACCCTACTGATACCGTTTATGGTTTGGGATGCGATATAACCAATCAAAAGGCCATTGAAAGGATCTGCAAGATCAGGAATATTAAACCCGAGAAAGCCAACTTCTCTTTTATCTGCTATGATCTTAGCCATATATCAGATTACATAAAACCTATTGATAACGCCACGTTTCGTGTACTGAAGAAAGCGCTGCCGGGGCCGTTCACCTTTATTTTTAATGCCAGCCACGCTGTACCAAAGCTCTTAAGCTCAAACAAAAAAACAGTAGGTATCCGTGTGCCAGATAACGATATAGCCCGCGAAATTGTAAAAGTATTGGGCAACCCTATCCTATCAACCTCTATCCACGATGAGGATGATATCATCGAATACTCTACCGACCCCGAACTGATCCATGAGAAATACGAAGACCTGGTTGATCTGGTAATTGACGGCGGTTACGGCGAAAACATTCCATCTACCGTTATCGACTGTACGTCTGGTGGCTTCGAAGTTATTCGTGAAGGTAAAGGCGAGTTGGAAGATTATTTATAATCTTATATTTACCTTGCTGCCTTAATAACCGGCAAATACATCTTGATAACAAACCTTAAACAATTCACCGAATTTATCCGCTCAAACGCTACCGGTGGCGGTATACTCATTGCCTGTGTGGTTGTTTCGCTTATTATAGCCAATACTGGTTTCAATCCATCTTTTAATAATATCCTTACCACCCAGCTTGGCGCCTATACTACCCTTGCCTGGATAAACGATGGCTTAATGGCCATCTTCTTCCTGCTGGTAGGACTGGAAATTAAAGACGAGGTATTAAATGGCGAACTATCTGATAAACAATCGGCCACGCTGCCCATATTTGCGGCCATTGGTGGCATGCTTGTCCCCGCCGGGATCTACGCGCTCATCAACATAAATACAGCTACCGGTAAAGGCTGGGGCATCCCTATGGCTACCGATATTGCTTTTGTAGTGGCTATCATCAGCATCATCAAATCGAGGGTGCCGCAATCGTTGCAGGTATTTATAAAGGCATTGGCAATTGTAGATGATCTTGGGGCGATATTGGTTATCGCCATATTCTATTCGGCGGGCCTTCATACAACTTATTTGCTGCTGGCATTGGCCATGTTTATTTTGCAGCTCATATTTAACCGCTTTAATGTGCGTTATTTGGCAGCATACCTTATTCCGGGGGTATTCATGTGGTATTTTATCCATCATAGCGGCATACATGCAACGGTGGCGGGGGTACTAACGGCAATGGCTATCCCACATAATATTAAGCTGGATTTCTCCCCACTAAAGAAGCTGATACATCTGCTGGAAAACCCGGTAAACTTTATCATTGTGCCGTTATTCGCCCTGGCAAATTCTAACATAAATATTATGGAAAGCCTGGCTGGTAGCAATATTATCAACCCGCTATCGGCAGGGATATTATTTGGTTTGTTATTAGGCAAGCCCGTAGGCATAACTCTGTTTAGCTGGCTGGCGGTAAAACTTAAGCTATCAAAATTAGCCGATGGCGTAAAATGGACACAAGTTTGGGGGATTGGTCAGTTAGCAGGGATTGGGTTTACCATGTCCATATTTATGGCGCTGCTTTCCTTTGCTGATGCCGGATTACAAAGCCAGGCAAAGTTCACTATATTGATTACATCTTTACTGGCAGCTGCAATTGGTTATATATTCCTTGCTAAAATTAAAAAAGTGGAAGCTTGATATTATAAATAAGCTCTACATTCTTTACTTCACTCCATCTAAAATTAAAAATCTGGCGGTTTAAAAAAACACGTTATACATATTCAAATTTTATCCGGTTTTCAGGAAACTCATTACTGTGATGTATCTTTAAC
>NZ_JAQBOI010000059.1 GCF_028288105.1 Mucilaginibacter sp.
CTCCCGGCAGGGGTATACTATTATGTTATCGACCTGAAAAACAATTTGCCAATAAAAGCGGGTTGGGTAATGCTGATACGATAGCCAAGTGGCCATATCTAATCAAATGAATTTAATTTAAAGCTAATTGTACAATACGCATACAACATTGATAAAAAAATATATTTTTGAGCCCCACTGTTTGTACAACAGCAACCTATGCAATTTAAACTGAAGTTTTTTTTACCGGTATTTTTGCTGCTTTTTAATGTGCCGGTATTTGCACAGGTATGTACCGGTAGCTTAGGCGACCCGGTTTTTACACAGGATTTTGGATCGGTTACTAACCCGGTTACTGTATCTACTGATTATACTTATACCAGTAGTACCTGTCCCGGCGATGGATACTACACCCTGGGAACCAGTACCATCGGTTGTTTTGGTAACGCCTGGCACACGGTTACACAAGATCATACGGGCAACCCCGGTGGTTATATGATGATTGTTAATGCATCCTATACTGCCGGGGAGTTTTTTAAACAGCAAACCGATGTTGGGGCTTTGTGCGAGAACACCACTTACGAGTTTTCGGCTTATATTATGAACCTTATTTTGCCTAATGGGAATCATATAAAACCCAACATATCTTTTATTATAGAAACCCCCACGGGCGTACTTATAAAACGATATGATACCGACGATATACCGGAAACCTCCGGATCTGATGGCTGGATAAAATATGGCACTTATTTTACCACTGCACCCGGCATAACCCAAGTGGTAGTAAGAATGGTAAATAATGCGCCTGGCGGCAACGGCAACGATCTTTTATTGGATGATATAGCCTTTAGGGCATGTGGCCCCATTGTACAGGCAGGCTTTTCAGGTGATGTATCAGTTACCGAAAATAAAGTATGCCAGGGCGATCTGGCATCGTATAATATTACTTCAACACCTCCAACAGGGTATAGTAATTCCCGTTTTCAGTGGCAACAAAATTTAAATGATGGTAACGGCTGGAAAGATATCCCTGACAAAACAGAGCCATCGCTCGCTCGTGATTTTCTGCCAAATGCACCAGTAGGCTCTTACCAATACAGGTTAGGGGTTGCTGAAGGGGGCAATATTAGCTCATTAAACTGCCGCGTATATTCTAACCCTGTTACAATTAGTATTACTTCTTATCCTGCACCGCCTCCATTCCCCCCTACATCAGTTTGCGAGGGAGAAACGCTTACCTTAACAGCATCCGGCGGGGCAACCTATAAATGGACACTGCCCGACTTATCTGAATCTACGCAAAACCCGCTTGTTATACCGCAGGCAAGCGCAGCTGATAGCGGCCCCTACAAAGTAGAAGTAATATCTGCCGCGGGTTGTACAACACCACAGCAGGTAAATGTTACCGTTAACCCCAAACCTGTTGTTACGATAGACCCGATTCAGCCCATTTGCAGGGGGAGCAGCGGTACCCGGTTAACAACATCCATAAATGAAGCAGGCTCATATACTTATAGTTGGTTCCCCGTTACGGGTTTATCAGACGCCAATGCATCTAACCCAATGGCCAGTCCCAGCATTTCAACACTATATACTGTTATTGCAACCAATAGTATTACTACTTGCTCTGACACCGCGCAAATACGGGTAGAAGTGCTTGATCTGCCTGTTGCAAATGCGGGTAGTAATAAAAAGATCTTTGAAGGGCAATCCATAAAATTGGATGGCAGCGCAATGGGTGATGTAACTTATACATGGTCGCCGCCAGATTATCTGGACGATCCGCATTCGCCAACACCCATTGCCAACCCACCGCATAATATGCCCTACCTGCTTACCGTAACATCTGCAAATGGCTGTGGTACCGATGAAGACGAAGTAACTGTAACGGTATATGAAAAAATAGTTATCCCCAGCACATTTACGCCCAATAATGATGGTGTAAACGATATCTGGAATATTGAAGCTTTAGAAACATACCCGCAGGGCACTATAACAGTGTTTACCAGGAATGGGAAACAGGTTTTCCAGAGCAAGGGTTATGGTAAACCCTGGGACGGTAAACTTAACGGGACTTTGCTGCCAACGGGTACGTATTACTATGTTATCGACCTTAAAAACGATACCCCAAATCTATCTGGCTGGGTATTACTGGTGCGGTAGCAGCAATTATTAAAACAAATAATTTATGCCTGCCTGCACCGTGGTATAAGAAATTAAAAAATAAGGATCTACATTAACATTGGTGACCGGGATATAGCTGGCGTAAATATTAATTTTTTTGTTGATGGTGAAGCCCGCTTTTACAAGTGGGTTGGCGAATACCTTATTAAAATCAAAAACCGCTCCCGAAAATGATGAAAATGCCGTGCCATCTTTATTTTGGAATGCCTTATCCACATATTGATTATAGGACACCTGCATACCTATCGCTCCATAAAACTTAAAATTTGGCTGGTTGTAAAAGTTATAAAGAACTTGCGGGGTTAATGAGGCCGATAGCTGGGTGAAATGAAAAACAACATCGTTATAGGGCAACACCTGATTCTTATAATTTGATTCGTACCGGTTTGCCCCTATGCCAAGTTCAAACCTAAAGGCAAGGTTTTGGGTGTTGGGGTTTGCGTAAACGTTTACACCAGCCAACAGCATGGGCATAATTGAAGTATAAGGTTTACCGCCTGCTTTTTTGTATTCGCCATCGGTTGTAAACGAGGTTATATTAACACCAATACCGGCATAAAAATAGTTGGCTGTAATAACATTATCCTCTTTAGCTACCTTCATGTCATTAAGTTTACTTACTACCGATAATATATTCGAGTAGCTGTATTCACTTCGTTGAATATAAAGGTTCAGCTTATCATCAAGCAAATTGTGTTTGCCTGCAATTACACTTAATTGTTTTTTGTAAGTACTCTCTGTTATCGTCCCGTTTTGGCCGGCAGCATAATAGAGGTGATAAATAAGCTCTTTTGGGGGTTGCGCGTCTTCACTGATAAAGTAGCGTGTTTTAATTTGGTCCTGGTAGCTGTACAGGGTCGCGTTTTTGCCCTTTTGCAATACTTTTAAAAAAATGTCGGTAATTATAAAAGATGTATCGCGGCTGTTAGCTACCCTGTTGCCATTACTTTCATCGGTAGAAACCGGGCCCGAATAGGTTTGATATGTGGTTAAGCCGGTGATGCTGAAACCGGCTACATCCGCAGGGGCTATTTTTTGCTTGTTATTATCGGCAAGGGTGGTTTTAAAGTCGATACTTGCGGGGTTGTTATCCCATTCGCGGTAATTAATAAATCCGCGTGTGGTATCACCTTTGGTATTTACAAGGTAGCCGGGTTTGTAATTGCTTTGTGCTGAAGCAGATAGGCCTAACAAAACCATGCTTGTTAGCAAATAGAAAAATCTCATTGTATATAAAGGTTTAGTAGCTGAATATACAAATATGATTTGGACTTATAGCCCTGATTTAGAACTTAATAAATTTATCCATTTGCTCATTCGTATAGCGCAGGGTATCTTCCTGGGTAAGGTCGCCTTCGTCATCCATTTCTTTCCGGATAGACCCTATATGGAGTTTTAACGGCATAACATGCAGGTTAAGATAATGGCATACACCTGTAAAATGGTCAATACCACGAATGTTGCCATATTTGCCTGATGACAGGCCAACCAGTGCCGCCTTCTTATCATAAAAGCTTTCGGGAAAGCTGCAGGCATCAACAAAAACCTTTAAAACGCCCGGGTAACTGCCATTATATTCGGGTATAATAAACAGGAACTTATCTGTAGCGGTAATAATGTTTTGTATTGCGGCAAAGGCCTCACTGCGTTTGCCATACAGGTCGGTCTCCACTATATTAGGGGGTAATTGGGTCAATGAGAGAAAGCTGGTTTCCAAACCCTTCGCGGCTAACTGCTTTTTATAATATTCGGCAAGTTTTAAGGTTGAGCTTCCGGGGCGGTTAGTTGATGATATAATGGTGACCATTTTTATTAGTGAATTAGTGAGTTGGTGATTTAGTGATTGATTTTTATTGGTTGGCAAAGGTTAATTGCTTGGCTTTGAGCAAGAAAAATTCACTAATTCACTAAATCAATAATTCACTAACTGCCCCAACAATTGTTTGTAAGTTGGTAAAACTGTTAATTTCTCAATTGTTTAAATCCGTATCTTTAGCGGCGGATAAAAAAACAGTACAAACATAGAAATTTCTATTCCTGTTTTTCGTTGTAATAAACCGCTTTATAAATTTTTTGTAAATACATAATGGGTAAAATTATTGCTTTAGCTAATCAAAAAGGTGGCGTTGGGAAAACAACATCATCAATAAACCTTGCCGCAAGTTTAGCAGTGCTGGAATACAGAACGTTACTGGTTGATGCCGATCCGCAGGCTAACTCAACATCGGGTATAGGTTTTGATCCGCGCAATATCAAGAACAGCATTTACGAATGCATTATTAATGATATTAATCCGCATGATGCTATCCAGAAAACCGAAACACCAAACCTTGACCTTTTGCCGGCGCATATTGACCTGGTTGGTGCCGAAATAGAAATGATAAACCTAACTAACCGCGAGTTTAAAATGAAGGCGGTTTTAGAGAGCATACGCAATGAGTACGATTTTATCATCATAGATTGCTCCCCATCATTAGGTTTAATAACTATTAACGCCCTAACCGCTGCAGATTCGGTTATTATACCGGTGCAATGCGAATATTTCGCGTTAGAAGGTTTAGGTAAATTATTAAATACTATTAAAATTGTGCAATCGCGCTTAAATACACAATTGCAGATAGAGGGTATATTGTTAACCATGTATGATGTGCGTTTAAGGCTATCAAACCAGGTGGTAGATGAAGTGCGTACCCATTTCGAAGATATGGTGTTTGATACTATTATACAGCGCAATACCCGCTTAAGCGAGGCACCAAGCTTTGGCGTATCAGTAATTATGCACGATGCAAACTGTAAAGGAGCCGTAAACTATTTAAACCTTGCCCGCGAGATCCTTCGCAAGAATGGTTTGGTTAATAACGAAGAACTGGCAACCACAGTAACAGCTTAACAAAAATGAGTACAGAAAAAAGAAACGCTCTTGGAAAAGGGTTAAGCGCCCTGTTAAACGATTCTCCGAACGTAAATCCCAATAAAAATAGTTATTCCAGCCCGTCTAACCCGGTATCAGAGCTGGATAGTTTAGGGTCGGTAAACGAGATTAAGATAAGCGAGATAGAGGTTAACCCTTTTCAGCCGCGTACCGAGTTTGATGAACAGGCCCTGGCCGACCTATCAGCCTCTATTAAGCTGCAGGGTTTGATACAGCCTATCACCATAAGGCGTGTTAGTTCGCATTCTTACCAGCTAATATCTGGCGAGCGCAGGCTGCGTGCATCAAAAATGGCGGGACTTACGCAAATACCCGCTTATGTACGCACCGCTAATGACCAGCAAATGCTGGAAATGGCACTTATAGAGAACATACAGCGCGAAAACCTTAACGCCATTGAGGTTGCCTTAAGCTTTCAGCGAATGATTGATGAGTGCAGCTTAAAACAAGAAGAACTGGGAGATCGCGTAAGCAAGAATCGCTCTACCGTTACCAATTATCTCAGGCTGTTAAAACTACCGCCAACCATACAGGCATCTATCAGGGATGGGGGCATTACCATGGGCCATGCCAAAGCTTTATTAGCGGTTGAAGATCTGGCAGCACAGCTTTACATTCATCAGCAAATTATAAAAAACGAGTTGTCGGTACGTAAAGTAGAGGAGATGGTTAGGGAGATACAAAAAGCACCTGTAAAAAAGGAAGGCAAGCAACCCGAAACGTTATCTTACCAGTTGCAAAAGGTTGAAGATGACCTGGCATCAAAGTTTAGCACAAAGGTTAAGCTTAAAGTTAATAGCCAGGGCAATGGATCAATAGAAATACCGTTCTTATCCGAAGATGATCTGGGCCGTATACTTGAAATGCTGGATTGGTAAAACATGTTCAAACAATTTTTAACTACTGTATTTTTTTTAAGTTTTGCCCTTTTAGCAATGGGCCAGAATCCCGATACGCTGGCAAAAACCAAGGCTGATACAGCTGTTAAAAAAATTGATACCGTAAGAAAAACCTCTTTCGCGCCCAAAATTAAAAAGGAAAAAGTATATCACCCCGATAGTACTCACATACCAAGCCGTGCGGTAAAACGATCGTTATTTGTACCCGGCTGGGGCCAGGTGTATAACCATAAAATATGGAAAGTACCCCTTATTTATGCCGGTTTAGGCATGTTGGGTAATGCGGTTGTTGTAAACTTAAAACAGTATAAGGTGTTCTTAGCCCTGGCAAAAATCACCAAAACAGGTGAAGTTCCCCGGGAGGGCGATCCTTTATACTCATCGTACATAAAATATAAAAGGGAGTATGACCTGTACGTTGGAAACTACGGCGCATCAAACCCTGATCTTGAAAACGCGGCAAATGGGTATCAGCGTAACTTTCAGATAAGTATATTAAGCATATTGGCTGTATGGGGCGTGCAGGCTATTGATGCATACATTGATGCAAAGTTCATAAGCTCGTACACGGTAGATAATAATCTGTCTATGAAAGTAACCCCAACATTAATGACCCAACCTATGTATGCGTCAAATTTTAGCAGTACATTTATTCCGGGTATAAAATTTACCTTTACGCTTTAAAATAAAAACAAAAGCATACAGCTAATAAACTTACGGATGAAAATTGCATTGTTAGGTTACGGAAAAATGGGGAAGATAATCGAAAAGATAGCCCATGACCGTAAACACGAAATTGTACTAAAAATAGACTACACTAACCTTGATCAACTCACTACCGAAAACCTGCAAAAGGCCGATGTAGCCATTGAGTTTAGTACACCGGCAACCGTTTTGGGCAATATAGAAAGCTGCTTTAAAGCGGGCGTGCCTATTGTGGTGGGTACTACCGGCTGGCACCACCAACTGGCGCAGATAAAAGAGCAATGCGAATACAGTAGAAACTCGTTGATATATGCCACCAACTTTAGTGTTGGGGTAAATGTGTTTTTTCATGTAAACCGCATATTAGCCAAGCTAATGAACAATTACCCGTACTATGATGTGCAGGTAGAAGAGATTCACCATACCCAAAAAATGGATTCGCCAAGCGGTACTGCTATAACTATTGCCGAAGGGATACTGGATAACCTTGATGCTAAAAAGGACTGGGTTAATGTTTTAAGTGGCGATGCAACCACGGATGATAATATCCAGGCCGATCAATTGCTGATAGAATCGCACCGGATTGATAGCGTACCGGGTACCCACACCGTTATATACGATTCTGAAATAGATACCATAGAGTTTAAACATACCGCCCATAATCGTAATGGCTTTGCCTTAGGAGCAGTATTAGCCGCCGAATGGATAAAGGATAAAAAAGGTTTTTATTCTGTTGAGGATATGTTTGATTTTAATAACTAATTTACTGCCCAATATTTAAATAATGAACTGGAAATTCTGGAATAAAAATAAAACTAAGGATAAGAACAAAAAGAAGAAAAGTGCAACCCGCGAATGGGCCGATGCTATAATTTTTGCTGTAATTGCCGCCACCCTGATCCGTACGCTTTTTATAGAAGCCTATACTATACCAACACCATCAATGGAACGGTCGCTTTTAGTGGGCGATTTTTTGTTTGTGAGTAAAGTAAATTATGGTGCCCGTACACCAATGACACCTATTGCTTTCCCGTTTGCGCATCATACAATGCCTATAATAGGAACTAAAGCCTATTGGGATGGTATTAAATTACCGTTTTACCGTTTACCTGGTTTAAGCGAAGTTAAAAAAGGTGATGTGGTAGTATTTAACTACCCTATGGAAGCCGATTCGCCATACTTTCGCCCGGTTGATAAACGCGAGAACTATATTAAACGCTGCCAGGGTACCCCCGGCGATACCCTTAGCCTTATAAACGGACAGGTATATGTGAATGGCAAACCAGCGCCAAACCCTCCGGGCGAGCAAACCGATTACACCCTTACCACTAATGGCATGGATGTAAACCCCCAGATAATGGCAGACCTAAATGTGTCAAACTACGATAATGTGGCTTTCCCTACTATGACAAAGGATGCCGCTGCTAAATTAAAAAGCTATTCGAATGTTAAGGCTATAACGCCCAATTACAAACCAGTCGGTATAGCCGATCCGCTTAATCCGGTATTCCCGGCGGCGTATCCAAAATATAAACTAAACCCATTAAATAAAGATTTTGATTGGAACGTAGATAACTACGGCCCTATTATTATCCCTAAAAAAGGATGGACAATTAAATTAGATAGCTTAACCATGCCCGTGTATGGCCGTGCTATTGAAGTTTACGAGGGCAATAAATTGCAAATTGAGAATGGTAAAGTGTTGATAAACGGCAAAGAAGCTACTACCTACACCTTTAAAATGGATTACTATTGGATGATGGGTGATAACCGCCACGACTCATTAGATTCGCGCTACTGGGGTTTTGTGCCGGAAGATCACATAGTGGGCAAAGCCCTGTTTGTATGGATGAGCTGGGATGATAACGCATCGTTTTTCAGCAAAATTCGTTGGAGCAGGTTATTTATGGGGATACACTAATTTTCCCCGCTAAGATATTTGAAAGCCCTGTTCGCAAGAACGGGGCTTTTTTTGTCACCCTTCCTGTCATTTCGAGTGAGCGGCGGGTAGGGAAGGGCAGAGGTGCGACGAGAAATCTTTTACATCGCGCTGTCAACTCATCGTTTGTAGAAGATTTCTCGTCGCCCAATTTCACAGGCCTGCCCTTCTGCTCGCTCGAAATGACAGGTGTAGAGTCGTATTACTTACTCCCCAATATACTTCAACCCCACAATCGCCCTGGCTTCATCTATCATCCCAATCATCTGCCTCGACATTTCATGGGTGATTATGGGGCTTTCAACTTTGCCGGCTTTCATTAGCTCCACAAAATGGGCTATCTCGTAATTTAATCCACCGGCGGTAAATGGTTCGTCGATCTCTACAATGCGGCCATCCAGGTAGTTGATGGTTGCTTTTGCCGGGTTCCACCAGTTTTTATGAATGGTGATATGGCCTATGGTACCACATATCAGGGCATCGCCCTTGCCATGCAGATCGAACCCGCCATACAATTGCGCGTAACCGCCCGCGTGCCGGGTTTGGAATATGCTGAACATATCTATCTCCATCCCGCTAAAACGGCCCATAGCTTGTACTTCTTCGGTTTTACCAAGCCAGTCTACAGCCAGGAAGGCTTCGTAAATCCCTATCCCCATTAATGCGCCACCAGCCAGCTCATAACTAAAGTTGGGATGGTCGCGACTAATATCTGCCACCGATGAACCCGCCCTAACGTAGCCCACCGGGCCAATAGGGTCATGTTGTAAATATTCCTTTAGTTTTTTATATAGCGGATAAAAGGGCGGCTTCATCCCCTCCATAAATAAAAGGCCGCTTGTTTTGGCTACGGTCAATAGTTCTTCCAATTGGGGCAGATTGAGCGTAGCCGGTTTCTCGCACAAAACATGCTTGCCGGCATTTAACGCTTTAATACTGTAGTCGGCATGGGTGTTAGGTAGGGTAGCAATGTAAACCGCATCTATATCGCTTGCCAGGAGATCTTCCGCGCTGCTGCAGGGCTTGCCGCCGTATTGGGCAACAAAGGTATCCACTGTTTCTGGCCTGCGCGAATAGGAGGCTGAAAGCGCGTTATCGGGCAGGGCATTTAATCCCTGCATAAAACGGTGCGCAATGCGTCCGCAGCCAATAATTCCCCATTTAGTCATGCTATTCAAAAATTAAAATTCAAAATTAAAAAAGCCTTAAGCTGAAACAACTTAAGGCTTGTATTTTATGTGTAACCCTTAATTATTGGTATTGTATATATAAAGGGTATGGGCTGTATCTTGATAATACCTCTGATGGTAAAAGCATGTGGTGAGGTGCTTTCTTAATATCGTTTTTGTAGAATAATTTAAACCCTGTAAACTGTACCGGTTCCTGGTTAATAAAGTAGCGGTAAGTACCGGTTTTTAGATCAGGTTCACCCCATCCATCCATATCCATTACTACCTGCACCTCGGGGCGCAGTTTAATGTTTTTATAGTTGGTTACCATTTTACGGGTAAAGCGGTGTACAACTAAAATTTTTGGAGGCAGGCCATTCTTTTTAACAATGTTAGCTAAGTAACCGGTAACATAGTTAATGTCGGCAGCATCATAAGTGCCTATTTTTTTACCCGGTTTGCTACCATCTTTCATAGAAAACTCTGGATCCATACCAAAATGTACCTGCGGCATTTTTAAGTATTTTTCAAATAAAGGCAATTCTGCCTGTATGTTGCTTAATGCTACTTGTACGTCTAAGAAAACAATTGCATGTGCCTTTTTAGCTAATACCAATATGCTGTCTATCTGTTTAAATGGCATACGATAACGGTATTTACCATCTTTACCGCCATCGCCCTGGGCAACCACTGCAATATAGTGTAATGCAGGTTGTACAGGTGTTTTAGGATCGGCTTTCTCCCATGCTTTTACTTCGCCCTTTAATTTGGCAAGCATTTCGTTTGGCGGCAATTCGCCCAGGATCCCCATTTTTTTAGAGTACAGGTTACCGTAAAAAGAGACTACACGTTTAAATGGTAATATAGCACCACCCAATGGGTAAGGTTGATTTTTAACCGGCCATCTGCCGCTGGTATCTGTGTGTGCATTAAATTTTAATAGCGAATCATAAAGGGCTTTATCGGTTGGTGGGTAAGTTGATTTTACAACACTTAAAGTGTCAGCTTCTTCGCCTTTGGCTTTTGCAGAGGTGTCGCCGGCTTTTTTATCAGCCACTTTACTGCCATTGCTTTGGCTGCATGCCGAGAATAATACTAACGAGCTTAACGCGAACAGTGCAGAAAATAATATGCTTTTTAATTTCATAGGATCGATGGGGTATTTGAGTGTGTGCCGATATCGCACCGGCTTTTAATATTTGGTTAAATATAATGCTTGTTAATATAAGTATGGTATTTGATTAGCTTTTATTTTTGTAAAATTTGCCAAATACGCCCAGCGGTAACTTAGAGCCTGCTGTGGCCTGCAGATAAAGTTCGCCTATCTCCAAATTTTCCACCTTCGGATATGCGTTTTTGATCAGGTTCTCTATAATTACCGATGAAAAACCAAGCGAGTAAGTATTCAGTATCAGGAAATGTTCTTCGGGATCCAGCAATTGCATTACATCGCTCATCATCTCGTTAATGTTATCTTCCAGCTTCCATTTTTCGCCATTGGGACCATTGCCATAGGCAGGAGGGTCAAGTATAATGCCGTTGTAAGTTTTGCCGCGCTTAACCTCGCGTTTTACAAACTTAAGGGCATCCTCTACCATCCATCTAATATCTTTGAGGCCAGATAATTCCTGGTTCTCGTTTGCCCAGGTAACCACCTGTTTAATAGAATCTACGTGTGTAGTATCGGCACCTGCTGCCCGGGCAATTAACGATGCACCGCCGGTGTAAGCAAACAAGTTAAGCACCTTTGGCGTAGGTGTTTTAAATTTTTTGATGTTATCTGATATATAATCCCAGTTAACGGCTTGCTCCGGGAAAATGCCCAAGTGCTTAAACGAGGTTAACCCTAAACGGAATTTAATAGCTACATCATTGTTCTTGTATTCAACATGCCAGCGGTCGGGTGTTTTTAGGTCTTTCTTTACCCAGTCGCCCGCAGTTGCACTACGGCCTTTAAACTTTATATGGTGCAGTCGCTGCCATTCGGCAGGGCTTAATGCTTTGCTCCACACAGCCTGTGGCTCGGGGCGTATCAGTATGGTATTGCCAAACCTTTCCAGTTTTTCAAAGTCGCCGCAATCAATCAGCTCGTAATCTTTCCAGTGGGTTGGGGTAAGGAGTTGGATCATTTTTTATCAGTTGGCAGTTATCGTTGGCAGTTACGCCAGTTGTAAAAACTATTTGCCGCAAATATAAGTAATATCAATTAAGGGGGGCCAACTGCAAACTAAACACTGCAAACTATAATTTTTCTTTCGCCGCCTGCATAAACTTGCTGGCAAATACAAAGTCGTTTAGTTCTTTATTATCAGTATGGGCTATGTCTTTGTTAGAGCCTTCCCACCATTTTTGACCTTGATGCAGAAATATGATGTTATCACCAATACCCATTACAGAGTTCATATCGTGGGTAACTATAACGGTGGTCATATCATATTCGGCAGTAAGCTCATTGATCAGATCATCAATCAGGATAGATGTTTTTGGGTCGAGTCCTGAGTTAGGTTCATCCACAAACAAAAATTTGGGCTGCATAGATAAGGCGCGGGCAATACCCACACGTTTTTTCATACCGCCGGATAGTTCTGCCGGATAAAGTTTGTTCTTATCTTTCAGGTTAACACGTTCCAGGCAAAAATTAGCACGTTCCTGTTTTTCGGCTTTCGATTGAGTGGTGAACAGGTTTAGCGGGAACATAATGTTCTCTTCAACCGTCATAGAATCAAACAGGGCCGAGTTTT
>NZ_JAQBOI010000064.1 GCF_028288105.1 Mucilaginibacter sp.
CACCCGAAAAGCTTGGAAGCTTACCCGGCTCAGTTTTAGCGCTTGATGTATGGCACTCCATGCAGCGTAAGTTTATCATCCTGTCAAAACTGGCCATAACGGTATCATAACCGGGGCTCATCATCCAGTGATTTTTTATATTATCAAATGACACAGGTAACTGGAATAATTCATTCTCTTTCCAATACAAATAGCTTTCGCCTTTAACGCCACCCATCGCAATATCTATGCGCGCGGTTTCTACCTTTTTGCCATTTACATAATTGGTTTGGTACAGGCCACTATCGGTTTTGGTCATCACAACCTTTGTATGATCATTATAAGTAACGTTATTTAACCCTGGTAAAAAGCTGCCGTGTACAGTTTGAGTTGTCGCCGGCGAAGATGCGATATAATGCGCCATGTGCGGGTAGCTGTTGCTGATATCTTTATGGCAGCTAACACAAGTTTTAGCCCCGGCATAAGCTTCGCCGCGTGGATCTTGTGCTTCATGTGCCTCCTTTGTGCTTAAGCATTGCGATAAAATAACTATCAGCGGAAATAAAAATAGAGGCAACAGCAGTAACTTCCTTTTGGCCATCAGGTAAATTGGTTGGTTTGTTAATAATAGTCAATAATCAGGAAATATCATCCCTTAATTGAGTTTTTTATTACAACCGAGCGGCATTAGATGAGGATGAATTTATTAATGAAAAGATGTACGGATGTGAAGTACGAAATCGTACGTACAACTGTCAGTTATCGTACAACTGTTGAATATAAAATGCCCTTACTGTATGAAAAACAGGGTTTTGTGGCTTGGCATTCACTTTGATAAATTTTAGGTGATCACTCAAAATTTAAATAAACCTTTGCTATGCTACAAAACTTATTTAAAACTGCCTGGCGCAATGTGTCGCGCCATAAGTCGTATACATTCATTAACATCATAGGTTTTGGCTCGGGTATCGCCATCTGTCTTGTGATATTTGTGCTGATACAATTTCATTCCAGCTTTGATAATTTCCATAGTAAAAAAGACAGGATCTACCGCATGCTTACCGAGTATCATCATGCCGATTCAAAAGATATATTTTATGGCTCAGGCATTGCGCAGGGAATACCACAAACACTTAAAACCGATATCCCCGAACTTGAAGCCTATGCTCCGGTATTTCATGGTTATAACGAGCAGATACAGGTTTTGAATGCCGCCGGGCAAATTGAAAAGAAGTTTAAAGAAGAGGGTGTGTTTGCAACTACGCCATCCTTCTTTAAAATATTCGATTTCCCGCTGTTGCAGGGTGATACCAAAACCGCGCTCAGTAACCCCAATTCGGTATTGCTTACCAAAGAGACCGCCGATAAATACTTTGGCGATTGGCGCCAGGCAATGGGCAAAATAATACGTTGGGATAATAAAGAAGTTTTAAAGGTTACCGGCATACTGGCACCCATTCCTAAGAACACCGATTTTCAGTTTAAGGTAGTGTTTTCATTAGGTACTGGCCGTACGGCTAACATGCTTAAGTCCACCGATTATGACAGCACAGGTGGATTTTATGGCTGCTATGTACTGGCCCCCGCGGGCATGACCGGGGTGCAATTAACCGACAAACTACAGGCGCTGATGAAAAAATATCGCTCGCCCGAAAATAAGGACAGCGAAGTGGCCCAGCCGTTAAGTAATGTGCACTTTGATAATAAGGTAGACAACTACTCCAACATATCTATCACCCCGCAAATGATAAATATGCTTTGGATGATAGGGGCATTCATCCTGATCATTGCGTGTGTAAATTTTGTGAACCTGGCAACCGCCCAAGCGGTAAACCGCGCTAAAGAGGTTGGCGTACGTAAAGTGCTTGGCGGTAACCGTGGGCAATTGCAAATGCAGTTTTTGGCCGAGACACTGGTCATCGTTTTATTAGCTCTGGTACTATCGGCAGGGATAAGTGTTTTAGCGGTGCCAATGGTAGGCAAAATAATGGATCTGCCGTTATCCGCCGGTATGTTGCTGCAATTTAAGGTAGCGGCTTTTGTGGTAGCGTTAACGGTAGGGGTAACGTTTATAGCGGGTTTTTATCCATCAATAGTACTTTCGGGTTTTAACCCTATCAATGCTTTAAAAAGCAAGGTGGCGTTTAAAACATCCAGGGGGATCTCTTTAAGGCACGCATTAGTGGTATTTCAGTTTATTATTGCGCAGGGGTTGATCATTTGCACCATCATCATTGTAAAGCAAATGAACTACTTTATGCACGAGAGTATGGGCTTTGATAAAGATGCTATTGTGAATGTTCATTTTCCGTCGGACAGTGCCGCAATAAGTAAGCTCGATTACCTTAAAAAGAGGCTAACAGATATAAGTGGCATACAACAGGTGAGTTTAAGCTCGGACCTGCCTGCCGGCGAAGATGATAACTGGACGATGTTTACCTATGATAATGCCATTAAACAAGTAGATTTTTATTCCATCATCCAGATGGCCGACGAACAATACGTGCCGACTTATAAGTTAAAGCTTGTGGCCGGGCGCAATGTTGCATCTTCGGACACCATACGGGAGTTTTTGGTGAACGAGGCGGTTATCCAAAAGCTGGGCCTCAAAAACCCTGAGGATGCCTTGAACAAGCAGATAGCTTTAGGCAAATTTGCCAAAGGCAGGATAGTGGGGGTACTCAAGAACTTTCATAACCGCTCGTTTAAGGACGAGTATGCGCCAATGCTGATCACTACCTTAAAAAATCAGTATGGAGTTAGTAATATCAAGTTATCATCGGCGAACATGAGCGCTTCAATAAAAGGTATAGAAAAGCTTTGGAATGAAGTTTATCCCGACTATGCCTTTGAATACAAATTTATGGACCAGCGCATAGCGGCTTACTATAAACAGGAAAGCCAACTGTCAAAAATATACCAAAGCTTTGCTGCAATTGCCATATTGCTAAGCTGCCTTGGCTTATACGGGCTGGCATCTTTTATGGCTGTGCAGCGGATAAAAGAAGTAGGTATCCGCAAGGTGCTGGGCTCTTCGGTATCTGGTATAGTTTACCTGTTCTCAAAAGAGTTTGTGGTGATGATAGTGATTGGGTTTGCCATAGCATCGCCCATAACCTGGTACCTTATGAATAAGTGGCTGCAAGATTATATCTATCGTATTCAGATACATTGGAGCATATTTTTATTGGCAGGGGTTATAGCAATTAGTATCGCATTAGCTACAGTAAGTTTCCAGTTGATAAAGGCCGCTTTGGTTAATCCGGTTAAAAGTTTACGCAGTGAATGAAATTATTATACTGATTTACAGCGTATTGTAATTTATTATAGTACTATGTATTGCATAATACCATGTAATGTGTATTTTTGTTTATCAATTTAAAAATATCATGAAATCGATCAGCAAAAAAATACAAATTATTGTACTGGCATTAATAATATTAGGTACTGTAGCAGCATGCGATTGGGGTAAATCAACAACCATTATTAACAACACAGATAATTTTTCCCAAAAAATAAAATACTCGGGCAAGGTGGTTTTTAACGAGCAGGAAAACGGGATAGAACATATCTCGGACGGCGGCTACCTGGAGTTCGACGAAAATGGAAGAAGCTTTAAGGCTAAAAACGATGCTTATGGCAAAATAAACTACGAGTTTGATGGCGATAGTAAAGTAACCACTTTAAGCGAGGAGCAAAAGCAATTTATAGCTCACGCCGTTAAAGCCATTATTAAAGAGCGGGCAAAATTAAGGCCAGAGCGTAAGTAATAAGCTATTTCTTACTAAGGATCTGCAGCGTGTGGTTTAGTTGTTTTGTGCCACCCTGCCATGCCAGGTGCCCGGGAATTAAATACCGCGCGGCTTTATAACGAGAGGCTACATTTTTAATGGTTAGTGGCCATTGTGTAAGATCGGCATCGCCTGTAAACCCCTTTGTAGTAGCCTCTAAACTTTTAACCAGGCAGCCACCAAAAAGTATCCGCTGCTGCGGCAGCCAAATCACAATATTATCCTGTGTATGGCCTGCCCCCGGGTAATAGGTTTGCAAGGTTATGCCGGCAATATTAAATGTGGTATCGCGGGCAAAGGTGTATTGCGGCAGCTCATTATTTTCTTTTTTAGCAAGCGCATAAGTTTGTTTACTGCTATAGGTTTTAGCGCCCTGCCTTTTTAACACATCTAAGCCACCTACACAGTCGTCATGAAAATGGGTGGCAACACAAAATATTATCTTTTTATTAAAGCGTTGTTTAACGCTATCTATCAGTTGCTGGGTTTGTTCATCGCCCCAGGGGGTATTAACTAAAATAATACCCTTGTCGGTAACCGCGAATAAACTATTAGCCGGGTATGCAGGCGATTTATCATCTGGATAACCGTACGATGTGCACACATAAAAATTTTGGGTTAAATGTGTTATGCTGATCTTTTGAACAGGCTTCTGACCAAAAGCTATAGCCGAAACAAATAAGTAAAGTATAAACATCCCAATCTTCATCCTTACAATTTATCTAATATATCCAATGTCATTTTATCTAAACCGCTTACCACCATATCCGCGCGAGTAAGCATGTCCGGCGAGCCTATTCCCACGGTTTTCATGCCGCCATTTATGGCAGCTTCTATACCGGCAATGGCATCTTCAAAAACCACACAGGCCGATGGCTCAACGTTTAATTCTTCCGCGCCTTTCAAAAATACTTCGGGGTCGGGTTTGGGGGTGCTTACGCTGTTGCCATCAACAACGGCGTCAAACAAAGGCAATAGTTCCAGCTTGGCCAATATAGTAGGGGTGTTTTTACTGGCCGAGCCAATAGCCGTTTTTAAACCGGCGTCGCGGCAGGCCTGTACAAACTCACGTGCACCTGGTAATATTTCGGCAGGTGTCATCTGGCCAATCATTTCGGTATACCAGTCGTTTTTGCGGGTGGCAAGCTCCAGTTTTTCAGCTTCGGTTTTGTTGGTAACGTTTCCCCAGCCCAATATTAATTCTAATGATGCCATACGGCTTACACCCTTGAGTTGTTCGTTCTGGTGTTCGGTAAAATCAAAGCCCATTTCATTGGCAAGGCGTTTCCACGCTTTATAATGATACACTGCTGTATCTACAATTACACCGTCGAGGTCAAATATGCAGGCTTTGATATTCATGGCGGTAAAGTTATAAGTTGCCTTGTTAATAATCATTATAAATAAATTACTAACATTATTTGGATTAATTATAAATAATGCGCTCTTTTGTACCGTCAAATGGTTACAACTCTAATAGATCCGCAAGCAAGTACCTGGGTAGATGTATTCAGCACCAAACAAGGCGCTGTATATCAAAGCGATGCTGAACGTTGCTGGTATGTTGATTTTGCCGGTAAAGTTGCCAGATTTGATTACCGTTGTTTACTTAAGCTTAAAAAAGCGGTATACAACGTAGATATCGAAGCCAAACTACTTGAAACCTCTAAAGACCCCGACGTAGAAATTATCTTTATCTGCGCCTGCGATCATACTTACATCCTCACCCTGATGCAGATCATTGCTCTTAAAGAATTAATGGAAGGCACGTTTGTAATGCTGCAATTGAACAGTATATTACAAGACCGCCTGTATCGTATTGCAGTTTAATAATTTAGACTGAATTCATATTGCCTTTATTTTCGCTATCCGGTACTTTATAGCCGTATATTGTATTATTATTTAAGTCGGCACGTTTGTTGCCATGTTAAATAGTTCTAAATAATATCAATATGAAAGATCTTATCCGCGTAAGAAGCCTTATTTCTGCAGAAGTAGAAATGCTTTTAAACCAGCAAGTTAAAAAAGAAGCATATTCATCAGCCGTTTATTTATCAATGGCATCATGGTGTAACCGTAACGGTTTCGACAACTCATCGGACTACTTTTTTAAACAAGCCGAAGAGGAAAGGCAACATCAGCTAAAATTATACAAGTATATACTGGATATGGGCGGCAATGCTGTCTCACCAGAGGTTACCGGTATCAAACAGGAGTACAACTCGTTCCGTGAAGTGTTTGAAGAAGCGCTTGACCAGGAAATTAGCGTTACCCAGTCTATCAAAAATATTTATGCCCGTTGCCTAAAAGAGCAGGATTTTGTAACCAACGAGTTTTTAAACTGGTTCTTGAAAGAGCAACGCGAAGAAGAATATAAAGCACGCCGGGCGCTGGAGCTATTCGATGTTATTGGCGAAGAAGGTACCGGCAGATGGCAGATTGATAAGCACGTTGGCGATATCAAATACAACAGCGAGGCTTAATCTTTGGTTAACAAAAGCTTTAAAACATCTTTCTCCGAATATTCTTTCAACCAGATATTTCCAGGAGACATAGTACAGACCGGTGCATAATCACACCGGTCTGTGCATTCTATACGTATCACTTCAATATCTCCCTTGCTGTGTTTGGCAAATTTTTCGGCGATTTTATACATGCTTTTACCGCCGCGTTTTGCGCATTTGCTCCCTGTACATACAAACAGTACTTTATCTGGTACAGTAAATTTACTCATCGTAAAAAAATATCCTTTTTATTAGATAACTTACAAATATCAGCTTTATTTTTGATACAACTTGTTATTACACAAGCATGAACATTAAACCTATAATTTTATGAAATCGATAGAAATAATTTCCATCCCGGTTACTGACCAGCAAGTTGCAAAAGAGTTTTACCTGAAAATGGGTTTTAGTATAATTGTTGAAGCGCCGTTTCAGGGTGGCAGCAATTGGATCCAGCTGGGCCTGCCCGATGGCGGCACAACCATAACACTGGTAAATTGGTTCCCCGAGCTTACGCCCGGCTGTATACAGGGTTTTGTTATAAAATGCGACGACATTGATGCATCTATAGCAGACCTTGCAGCGAAAGGTATAGAAGCAGGCAAGGTTGACGAAACCCCATGGGGCCGTTTCGCTACCGTAAAAGATCCGGATGGTAATAGCTGGAGCTTGCATAG
>NZ_JAQBOI010000003.1 GCF_028288105.1 Mucilaginibacter sp.
GGCAAAGTCTCCAGCTTGCCGCCAATTTGTTTTGCCCGTTGCAACCAGCCTTCCCACTCTTTTTTATGGTCTCTTTCGATGTAGGATTTTAAGGCCGCGTACATGCCAAACATTTCTTCCTTGTTTACCTTCATTGGGCGGCCAATCGGCGCCTCGTGCGGGCTGTGGTTTAACCTGGCGGCAGTGATCAGGTCTTTGCGCCCGAATAACAGGCCTGCGCTTTGAGGCCCGCGGATCATTTTACCACCAGAGAAAGTAACCAGGTCAAACCCCATTTTTTGAAACTTGAAAAGATTTTCGACAGGTGGCACATCTGCCGCTGCATCTAAAAAGGTGGCTATATTACGAGCTTTAGCTACTTTTAAAAAGTCTTCATGTGTAATACTGCTTTTTTCGGCAGCATTAAAAAACAAGGCCATAACCGTATTGCTATTAATAGCCTGTGCCATATCTGAGGCACTTTCTACCTCAATAATTTTAGCACCTGTTGTAGTTATTGCCTGATCGAACAAATACCTGTGCGATTTTTGCATGATCACCTCTGCGCGGGAGCCGGGCAGGTTAGGGATCATTTTTATTTTTTCGGCATCGGTACCGGTTATACAGGCAGCCGTACCTAAAAGTATAGCGCACGATGCCCCGGAGGTGACCATTGCAGCTTCGCAATGCAGCATTTCGGCAATTTTAGCGCCTACCTTATCCTGCAGTTCAAACATGTTTGCAAAGTCGTGCGAGGTCGAATTTATAGCCTCAAGCACTTCGGGCAACATAAGCGACCCTGATAAGAATGTCATGGTTACCGATGCATTTATAACGGGGGTAACCCCAAGCTCTTTAAACAGATCGCGCTTTAAGGCAGGCGGCTGAGTTGCGGAGGTTGTATTTGGTGTTGCAGCCCTTGTAACCATACTCCCCATAAATGGAAGTATAGAAAGGCTTTTTATAACGTTTCTGCGTTTCATTATTAAATTTTAGAGGGTAAACTATATATAAGCAACACAATCCATTTCTACCAAAGAGTTGCCCGGTACACCGCCCTTAGCAACTGCTACAGTGGTACGTACGGGGGGCTTCTTGCCAAAACGACCTTTATATACTTCATTCATGCCCTGGTAGTCGGCAATATCATTTAAATACACATTTACTTTAAGCACCTTTTCCATTGATGAGCCTGCTCTTTTTAGCTCGTTTTCAAGTTCTTTAAGTACAATTTCGGTGTGTGCCTTAATTTCAAAGGGTTCAACGTGTGCCCCTTTACCGGCTATGAAAACCATATTTCCAAGTTTTGTAGAACCAGAAAACAAAGGCACGTCCTGGTACTCGGTTACATTATTTACTTCCTTTTCTGCGCTTTCTGCCGAACTGGCTTTCGCTAATCCAAATACAGAGATTCCGGCTGCCGAAGCCAGGATTTTTTTTAAGATCGATCTTCTTTCCATAACAAATAGATTTTATGTTTTTATTTAGTGTTTATAATATGTGCCGCTGGCTTTTAATTTCTGCCGGCAAAAAACACCGGCAGAATTTATCTTATCAAACTTAAATATCCGTATAATTTAAGGGCGATCCCACCACATTCTGGTTAAAAATTCATCAGCACCCTGGCGGGAGATAGCTGCCTGATAATTTTCTCCATTTAAGTTTTGCTCAGTGGCTGGATACAGGAACCTTCTAAAAATTTTACCACCTGTAGCGTTTCCTACATAGTTATTAGGTACCAGGGCGGGGTAGCCGGTACGCCTGTAACTTGCAAATACTTCTGTGGAATTTGGATAAACACCTACCCAAAATTGTGTGTAGATCTGTTCCATCTGCTCATTAAATGTGCCGCCTGTGTTAAGGGGATGGTATTTAATATAAGTTTGGATCTGATTGGTACTGATAACGCCCGCTGAACCGAATAATGCCCATTGACGCATAGACGCACCTATACCATTTTCATACGATGTACTGGCAGATGCGCCGCTATACCAGTTACGTAATGCGGCTTCGGCGAGTAAAAAGTTGGTTTCGGCATTGGTTAACAACATGTATGGGCTGTTAAGTTGCAGAATGGTGTTTGGGTTAGGTTCCGAATAGGTACCAAAATCTGCCGGTTTAGAGCTTAAGCTGGATGACATGCCTTTTTGTATTGCGGCTGCTGTATCGGCTTTACCGTTTACCCAAACTACAGATAACACCGCCAGGCGAGGGTCTTTATTAGTTTTCAAAAAGTTAATAATCACATCCTGATACTTACCGCCCTCGGGATTGCTGGAGCCGTTTGCCCCAACATAATCGGAGTTTAGCATCCCCAGTGCAAGCGGGTTTTTGTTGATATCCTGACCGGCAGATACATACCCGGTAACTGTAGCAATATCTGCATCTTCGATAATTACACCACCTGCAATTGCTTTTTTTGCCCATGTTTCTGCGGTAGTCAGGTCAACTTTGGTCATTCGCATGGCCAGGCGCAGCATTAAGGAGTACGAGAACTTTTTCCATTTGATCATGTCGCCTTTATAGATCAGATCGGCCGCGCCAAAATTTGCTTTGGCTGGGTTGATAGCTGTTGCCGCCTCGTCAAGTTCTTTAAGCATATCTGCATATATGGCTTGTTGAGGGTCGTACATAGGTTTGTAATTGCCGCTTGTGTAACCCTGGCCTGCTTGCGAATATGGCACATCGCCATATATGTCAGTAATCCGGCTAAAGCAATACACCCGCCAGATACGTGCACACGAAAGCAAGTTAACCTGCTCTGGATCAGCCGATACCTTTTCAATTACCTGTTGTATCTCATTTATCTCTTTTGGGTATGCATTATTAAACACCGTCCACGATTGTTGGCTTTGGCTAAGAATATACTTGGCACCAAAACCTGCAACATCGTTATAGCTTGTTGTAAACTGCATAGTACCCTGAAGAAGGTTGAGCACATCGCCTGCACCATCTAATAAAGACTTGGTAAATACAAAAGCAGGAGTGAGATTTGCCGATGCATTGGGGTTGGTGTTCATTGCTTCGAAACCCTTATCACATGCTTGTAAGCCTATACAAGCAGTTAAAAGCATGATGGAATATTTTCTAAAGTTTTTTTTCATGTTAATTGTCTTTTAATTGATGCTGGCATATATTAAAATTTAACCATCAGATTTAAACCAAAACTTCTGGTTCTGGGTAATCCAAACGATTCAAACCCCTGGCTTGAGCCGTTGGTAAAACTCGATTCCGGATCAAAATTGTCTGTTTGCTTATATATAGTAAGCAGATTGCGCGCAACAAAAGCTATAGTTGCACCCTGCAGGTTTAGTACTTTAAGCTTTTCTACCGGGAGATTATAGCTCAGTATAACCTGACGAAGTTTTACGAAGCCAGCATCATGCAAGAATAATTCTGAATATGATTTGTAGTTATCATAGTAAGAACGTAAGCCTGAAAGAGGAACTGTTCTTGAATAAGGGGCCCCGCTTTGGTCAACACCATTAAGCTGAAGCCCGTTATCGCGGCCCGGCAAGGTGGTTTTCATTAAACCTAAACGGGTGCCATAAACTTCCATCAACGAGAAGATCTTATTGCCAAATTTCCCGTCAACCAGTACATTCAGACTAAATCTTTTATACTTAAAATCATTGGAGAAACCCATAGTTAAGGGAGCTACACCATTACCCAATGTTTGCAGGCCGGTAGCAACAGGTAAGCCTGTAGTCCTGTTAAATACTACGTTTCCGCTGGCATCTTTCTGCATACGGGTACCTACAATAGCACCGTAGGGCTGGCCAACAATGTTGTTAATATAAGCCCAGCCATTTACTGATTGCGACATCTGAATTTGGTTGAGACCCGCGGCAAGTTTTACTACCTCGTTTTTATTGTAAGCAACGTTGTAACTGGTGCTCCAGGTAAAGTTTTGTGTTTTTATAGGCGTACCGTTAATTAAAGCCTCGATACCTTTATTACTTAGCTCGCCAACATTAAGTATAACATTATTGTAGCCACTGGTGCCGGTAATAGCGGTAGATACAATGTCATTAGTGGTTTTACGATCATATACCGTAATGTCAAATCCTAAGCGGCTGTTCAGGAAACGTGCCTCAATACCGGCTTCTGTAGTGGTGGAAGTGTAAGGGCGTAAGTTTGCGTTAGTAATAGTAGTGCTCGATACGTTTTGGATTGGCTGACCAGAGGTTGGCAGCAAGGTGAAAGCCTGGTTGATCTGGTAGGGATCTGGTGCGCCACCGCCTACCTGTGCCCATGATGCACGTACTTTGGCATATGTTATTCCCTGCGGTAATTTAAACGCCTCTGAAATTACGAAACTGCCACCAATCGATGGATAAAAAATACTGTTGTTTTTCGGGCTTAGTGTTGAAAACCAGTCCTGGCGGCCGGTAACAGTTAAGTATGCAAAGTTTTTATAGCTGATATCGGCAGAACCCATTAAAGAGTTAATAGCTGTTCTGTTGTTTCTGGGGGTGGTAGAAACTGTTGATAGGTTAGTTGAGCTATAAAAATAAGGGATAATATAATTAGCGCCCGTAATGTTCGACTCGTTATAAACCGAGCGTTGCTGATTACCGCCCACAAAGGCCGAGATGCCAAAATCTTTGATCTTGCCATTGTAGTTTAAGGTTAGCAATCCGTTAGTTTCAGATGCATCAACCTTAAGTTCGTTGTATTGCCCGTTAGGGTAATATAATGAGCCGGTAGGCGAAACGTAAGTATAATTATAGTAGTAAAAATCGCGGCTTACTACACCTTTTAATGATAGGTTTTTAATAAACTCGTAGGTAACGCCGGCCTGACCTATAAATCTGTTCTTGGTATCGCGCTGTTGAAACTTATTGATCACGAAATAACTATTAGATGCAATACCTGCATCGTTCCATGGAATTTCGTTGCCTTTGGCATCGTAACCTGGCGAAAGCCATCGAATATCTGCTGTATTGGCAAGCATATATGGCGTCCAATTGGGGTTACCCGAAGCATCGCCCGCGGTGGCCCTGTTTTTAGCATTTTCGATATTGTATTGGGCCAGGGCTTCAAAGCTTATCTTTTTACTCAGTTTACCGCTAACGTTAAGATTGCCCGTTTTGCGATCGTAATTACTGTTTGGTAAAACGCTTTTGCTATTAAGGTCGGCTACCGAGAAACGATAGGTAACAGCTTCTGTTCCACCTGTAAATGCTAAAGTATTGGTAAATGTAGAGCCGGTTTGGTAAAAGTTTTTAATGTTATCTCTTTGTGCGGAATAAGGGTGCTCTAAGCCATCGGCTGCTATATAGGTTGAACCATCTATTTTAGCACCGAAAGAACGCCTGCCGGTTTGAATAGCTTCATTTTGGGTAGTCGGCTTTTTACCGCCATCGCCCTGGCCATATTCGTATTGCCAATCCGGGAAGATCGCAGGCGTTTCCATGGTAAAAGTTGAATTGTAATCAATGCCAATTCCTTTTTGAACACGGCCTTTTTTAGTGGTGATTAAAATTACTCCATTTGCCGCCCTTGCTCCGTACAATGCAGCAGCAGTACCGCCCTTAAGCACGCTTATTGATTCGATATCGTCGGGGTTAATACCTGCTATACCATCACCACGGTCAACATTGCCGGCGCCGCCGTTGGTAGTGGCGCTTCCACCCGGAACGGAGTTGTCTATTGGCATGCCGTTTACCACATATAAAGGTTGGTTACCACCAGAAAGAGAACCGTTACCACGAATAATAACACGGCTTGACCCACCGGGGCCGGTGGATAATCCTGTCGCGTTAACACCCGCAACCTTACCTGTAAGCGCGTTAGCTACGTTATTTTCGCGGGCTTGTGTAAATTCATCGCCCTTAACTTCGGTTACAGAGTATGCCAGCGCTTTTTTCTGGCGAGAAATGCCTAAGGCTGTTACAACTACTTCGTTAAGACTATTACGGTTCTCTATTAATTGTACATCAACAGTTTCCCTGCCTTTTACAGCTACTTCCTGGGTTGCAAAACCCATGTAGGAAAACACTAACGTAGCATTTTCATCAGGCACAGTTAACGTATAGCGCCCTTCAGCGTTAGTTACCGTACCGCCGCTACCGCCTTTTATTTTAATACTTACTCCAATTAATGCCGCGCCGGCATTATCAGTAACTTTACCGGTTACTTTTATTGGAATGGCCTTTTGCGATTCGGTTTCTGTAAGCGTAACTGTTTTTTTGTCGATAAGGATCACATCTCCTGATACGGAATAATCCATACCCAGTGGTTCGAGGATCTTTTTTAGGACTAAGTCCAGCTGTTCGTTTTTTACATCTAAACTTACAGCCTGGTTAGTAACAATTGAGTTACTGAAAACAAAACTAATTTTAGTTTCTTTATTAATTTGTCGCAGTACATTTTTAACAGACATATTCACTACATGCAGTGATATTCTTGTTTTTAGATCTTGTGCTGAAACGTTTTTTGCTTGAGCAATGGTAAAGCATACAGAAAAGATGACGGTAATAATGATTACCCTGACTAAGGCTTTACATAGCAGGTGAAAAGACAATGATTTATTTGTCATATATTTGATCAAAATTTGTAGTGACGAAATATCCCAATTGGGAACTATGAATTTGGTGGGCTTCGGCCCGGAAGGTTGGGTGTGCTGGAATCACATTCAACCTTTTTTGTTTATCTCTTTTTTTACTCAATAGGCACTTCGTTTTTTATAAAATCAGTTAATAGTTTAGTTAGTTATTAGTTAGTATGTAAGTATTATCACGCACCGTATAGCTGGAGTGGGTGAGCTTGGTAATCGCTTTTAAGATGCCTGGTAAGGTTTGCCCCTGAAAAATAGCGGTGATGTGTTGCTGCGGCAACTTATTGCCGGTTATTTTTATATCTACCCCATATTTGTTGCTCAGCTTTAAAGCAACACTTTCCAGGTCCGAATTTTCAAAGATCATTTTATCATCCATCCAGGCAATTGCATCTTCGGGGTTTGCTAATGTGGTAAGTTCAAAAGTGGTTTTACCATCTTTTGTAGATGCTGATTGCCCTCTGGTTAATATGGCCTGTGCATGGGTTAACTCATCTTTTACGGCAACCTTGCCCGTAAGTACGGTTACGTTCATTGGTTTTACCTGCGAATAAGCGCTTACCGTGAATGTGGTACCTAACACATGCGTTTTTAACCTGCCAGAATGAATAATGAAAGGTTTATTTACGTTGTGTATCACTTCAAAATAGGCTTCCCCTTTTAAATACACCTCACGGGTTTTAGCGTTGAAATTTTGCGGATAACGTAAATCGCTATTTGCATTTAAGGTTACCCTGGTGCCGTCGCTTAGTACTACAACTTTCGTTTTAGCTACGCCCGAGTGTTGCGTGAGGTATACAATATGATCAACACTGGTAACATTATTATAATTATATATAATTAAGGTACAAGCGCTAATTACTAATACTATTATAGCAGCGAATTTGAATAGCACCTTTGTTTTTTTAAGTGCCCAAAGCCTTAACTTAATGTTGCTGTACATACGGTTCCAGTCAACCGTATGCGGGATGTCTTCCTGCCGGGAGTCTTCCCAATATTTTTTCATGGGGCCATCAAACTCCTCAAAGTCTGTGGATGTTTTTATAAGCTCCATAAATTCTTCGAACTCTTGCCTGGTACATGTATTGTTCATGTACTTCTCTAAAAGGTCCGATTTTCTTTGTTGTTGGTTCATTTATTCTGATTGATACTTTAAAGACACAACAAAACGCCAATCAGACTAATCAAAAATGAAATAAATATTACTTTTTATTTAAAAAAGTGTTTTTAGTCGATGATTTGCTATTAAATGACATAATAATTGACAATTTAGTTAAAATTGCTCAATTATAATATGAAAAATTCATAATTTATGGTAATTTAATGAAAATGTGGAATAAAATTTAGAAAATTGAGCTATCAATTTATATAAAAGAGGGAGAAGATGGCGATTAGAGTAGGGTTGACGCCATTTTTGGCAAGATAAGTGCCTATAAATTGTAACGCTGCCATTAAATGGTTTTTAACAGTATGCCTGGAAAGATTTAAATGCGTTGCTATTTCATCATAATTTAGGCCGTCCTCTTTATTCAGTTTATATACTAACTGGCGTTGCGGCGATAGTTGACTTACAGCGGTTGAAATTAGCTTTCTGCATTCAGATACCCGCATATTGGCTTCTGTGTTATTATCATTAGTTACGGCAACGCGCAATAACTCATTAACAAGTCTGGTATCGCTGGCAGCTTTTCTAAGATAATTTAAGGAATAGTTACGTGCAATGGTATATAAATAGCCCCCCAGATTTTTTACATCTTTCAGTGATTCTTTATTTAGCCATAATTTAATGAAGATCTCTTGGGTTATTTCTTCTGCAGCGTACTCAGATTTGGCAATAATATATACCTGGGCATAAACCTGATGTTTATAGCTTTCAAAAACTTCTTCAAATTTTAAATCGTGATGTTGTTTTGAATTAAAAGCCCTCATTATTTAGCAACCATTTATAGTTATGCAAGTAAAATCAGTAGCATTTGAATTTCTAATGTATCACTTTGTTTTAATTAAATGAAATAATATGTTAAGATAAAGTTAAATAGCAACTGTCTGTAGCGCTTGTATAAACGCTTAAAAATAGCGCCAGCAACCCCACAGGGATCATTAATGTAATTTAAAAGAACGCAGAATTAAATTATCCTTTCAAAGACAATCACATTTTGATTTTCAAAAAAACGGACTTAATTTGCCTGCTTATACCCCTTTTACAGTAGAGTAGTTTTTACAAATTAATAACTCCCCGTTTTTATTAACGAACTAACAAATACTAATATAAATTATGAAAAAAACATTAGGCGTTTTAGCGTTGATATGTGCTTATGCCAGCACATTTGCACAATCTCCGGTTATTATTCAGAAAGATCCTCAAATTGAAAAGATGGTTAACGAAGTATCTGCCGATTCCTTACATGCCAATATTGTTAAGCTGGTTAGCTTTGGTACCCGCAATACTTTAAGCGCCACCACCGATACAAAGCGTGGGATAGGTGCGGCCCGCAACTGGATACTAAGCAAATTTAATTTCTACACCAAAGCATCCGGAGGGAGGTTAACAGCAAAGTTAGATACCAACAACTATCAGCCCGATAGTAAAAGAATAGATGTACCGGTTATATTAACCAATGTAGTGGCTACTTTAAAAGGGACCGACCCGGATGATCACCGCGTGTTTATTATAAGCGGCCATATGGATAATATGCGCAGCAATGTAATGGATAGGGAAGGCGATGCCCCTGGCGCAAATGATGATGGCAGCGGCACGGCGGCCGTAATAGAATGTGTGCGTATCATGAGCAAGCAATCATTCCCGGCTACTATAATCTTTGTTGCTGTTTGCGGCGAGGAACAAGGTTTATTAGGATCTGGCTTTATGGCTGCAAACGCCAAAAAAGGCAACTGGGAAATTGGCGCTGTTTTAAATAACGACATAATAGGCAGCAACAATAGCAATGAAACTAATATTATTGAAAATACAAAAATCAGGGTGTTTAGTGAGGGGCTGCCGGCTTATGAGCTCGATGAAAAAAAGGCAGCGGCCATACGTGCTATGGGCTTGGAAAATGATGGGGCCTCGCGCCAGTTGGCCCGTTATATTAAAGAAGTAGGCGAACGTTATGTTGATAATCTTCAGGTTTTTATGGTTTACCGGCCAGATCGTTTTGGGCGTGGCGGCGATCATCAGCCTTATCAACAAAAAGGGTTCACTGCCGTACGCCTTACTGAAATGAATGAAAATTTTTATCATCAGCACCAAAATGTACGTACAGAAAATGGCATCAGCTATGGCGACTTAACCGAATATATGGATTTTGAGTATCTGCGAAAAAATACCGCTCTTAATTTATGTAACCTGGCCAATCTTGCTAAATCTCCGGCAATGCCACAAGAGGTTTCAATTGTTACGACCGGCCTGGGCAGCAATTCAACAGGTTTGAGCTGGAAGACACCTGCCACCGGGAAAGTTAAAGGTTATTATGTAATGATGCGCGAAACAACCAGCCCGGTATGGCAAAAGAAATTTTTCACTGCTTCTACCGAGATAAAGCTACCTTATTCTAAAGACAATTATTTTTTTGCAGTGCAATCTGTAGCTAATGAAGGAAACGAGGGATTGCCGGTTGTACCCTCTGTAATGAGAAGGCAAAGGCCAGCTGGCAGCGCTGATGCAACAACACCTAAAAAATAGCTAAGTTATTTCATTGGATAGAAGAAGGTATTAAATACAGATTTCCCCCATTATTTACAGGTTGGTATACCTGCCTCTAAATGATGGGGTTGTAAGAGGTAACTAAAAAATTTATATCCGGCGAAGCCGCACCGGTAATTCTCAAACGGTAATTAGGACAAAATTACGATATGATCCTTATTTTATTAATAAGCCAATAATAGCAGCTATACCTATAATATAAGGCTCCTGAATCTTTTTTATATAAATTAATGCAAAAACAGCTGCTATAGCGATTAACAGAGTTGGGATATCAATGATAGAGCGCAGGCCAATTACAATCACAGAACCTACCAGTGCACCTATAACAGACGCAGTAATTCCCTCTACAAAGGCTTTAATACTGGCATTTTTAGCAATTTTTTTAAATGAAGGTGCTAAGGCGACAGTAAATAAATAACAAGGGAAAAACGTGGCGATAGCGGCTACACAAGCCCCTGGAAAGCCCGCCACCAAATAACCGATAAAACCTACCGTAATTACTACCGGCCCCGGCGTGATCATGGCTACAGCAACTGCATCCACAAATTGTTGTTCGTTTAGCCAGCCAAATTCTTTAACTACACCGCTATGCAGGAAAGGCACTATAGCCAAGCCGCTGCCAAAAACAAAAGCACCGGCTTTAGCAAAGAACCAGGTTATCTCCTGTAATGTTTTACTATCGTATTTCCAGAAACCGGTACTGATCAATATTCCTGCCGGTAATATAGCCGGTTTTTTGATCCACTGCGGTGGTGCTTTAATTAACATATATAATATTCCGCAAGCAAGGAACAGTAATATTTCTTCGCGTTGGGTAACTACAGTAATCACAATACCGGCTATATACAAAAGCCACAGCAACCATTTGGCTTTTATGGCAGCCGGTTCAAATTTGCTGATAGATTTAACCGTTAGCTTATAGGCACTCATGGCAATAATGCCTATCACTGCTGCACCCACTCCGTAAAATACTGCCTGCATCCACCGCAAGCCACCATATAGCTGATAAGCCATACCCAACAAAACCACCATGATGAATGATGGCAGCACAAACGCGAGGCCCGTTAGTGTAGCACCTATTAGTCCATAATGTACAAAACCAATATAAATGCCTAATTGAGCAGCCAATGGGCCGGGTGCCAATTGTGCCAGCGCTAATCCTTCTTTATATTCTCCTTCTGTTAGCCAGCCTTTCTGCTCTACTAAATCCCGTTGCATATAGCCCACTAAAGCCACCGGCCCGCCAAAGCCCCATGTTCCTAACTTTAAAAAGTATTTGGTTATATCCCACAAGGAATATGTTGGTTTTATATTTAATTGCTCTTTCATTACATTTTCATATTACCCATAGGCGTTTTGCCCAAAACATCAATCGCCGCACGAAAACCTTGTGCCAAAGTAGCCGCATTACCACGGCCATAGTAATGCAGAAATATCATGTGCGGATCATCGCCTAACATGTGGTTATGAACAGCCACCACCTCAAGGTTATGCTTACGCAATATTTTGATTACACTGTTTACTTCGCTTTGCAACATGGCAATGTCGCCTGCTATATGTGCATCGTCCTGTTTGCCAGCAAAAGAGGCCCAGGTATTTAATCCTATATTAGTGGTCATTTCCACACCCATCGCCATTACTTTCAAATCGGCCCTGCCAATAGTATATTTATAGGTTGGGCCATTTACTGTGCCGGTATATTTAACAATGGCATCCAATGTGGGCAAATCAAAGTTTTCTTTACCTGTTATTGTTGATGGAACAGATGGTGCAGGTTGGTTGGCCGGAAACAGTTTACTATCGCGTATAGTATTAGCATATTTTTTGGCTAATACATCAATACTTCCTATGCCATGAATGTGCATATAAAATATTCGTGGTTCTTCGTAAAAAAAGTGGTTGTGGATGGCTGCGATCTCCAGTCCGTTGGCATGAGCAGCGGATATTAAAGTATTTACCTCTTCCATTTGTAACACCGTATCGCTCATCACCATGGCCGATTTGCCGTCAACCGTTTTCTTGAAAGATACCCAGCCGCCAAAGCCAAAAGGAATGGGTACGGTTTCGCCCTTGATTTTCATTTTCAGGTCGTTTCTGGGCAATGGTGTGGTATAAACAGATTCCGCATCTTTATAACTGCCCTTTTTGCCTAAGGCTGTATCAATGGCGGCAATTTCTTCAGCCGTTATTGAAGGGGTTTTGGATATTATCGGTAATATATTTGCCTGTAATTTTTGTAGTGGCAAAAGTAAGGTAGTGCCTAATACAGCAGTTGCCTGCAAAGCCTGCCTACGAGAGAATGTGTGGTTTTCCATTAGATACATTGCGTTAACAAATGCAATACTATCCATTCAAAAATCTTTAAAATTGTACGTATTTAACTAATTTGTATTCTTTTTACTTTTGCCGCTACTTTTTTTATATACCGATGGATTTTGCCCGGTTTTCTTTTTGAATATGCGGTTAAAATGGCTCTGATCTGAAAAGCCGGTAAGGTAAGCGATCTCCGTTAGGGAATAAGTAGTCGTTTCCATTAGTTTCATGGCCTTGTCTATTCGAAGCTTTCTTATATAATCGCCAAATGACAGGTTATCAAAGTATTTGGAAAATTCCCGTGAAAGGTAAGCGGGGTTAATCTCCAACTCATTAGATGCCTGTTGTAAACTTAGGGCCATGTTGGTATCCATCTGATCCTGTATCATCTCTTTGAGTTCCTTCGCCCATGCAGGTGCTTTTTTGGAATTAGATTGTTTTAAGTATTTATGGTAAACCTCCAGTAACAATTGTTCAACCGGCCCCGCCTGGGTATGTTTTAATTGATGCAGGTGTTTGGCCCAACTGTATAGGCCATCATAAATGGTCATGCCTAAATTTAGCAGTTCCTGGTCGTTTTTAATATTATAGGCCAATCCCGAAAAAATGGCCTCTAACCCAGCCGCCTGGGGTGCAAAATCATGCCGGTCGGTGTCTGCACCACGAACGATCGCGGCTACCCTGTCAAGCGCGACATCTTTGAGTTGGTGTTTCTTTATAAAATAATCAAAAGTACACTGATCTTCATAATGCGTGTATTCTACGTCCGGTAAATCAAAGGGTATGGCAGCAAATTCTTCCGCTTTCAATAATACCTGTTCAAAGGGCACATATATGATTTCTGCATCTTTATCAATAAAGCGTTTAATTAGCCAGGGACAAGCGATGCGGTCGATCTTCGGATGTTCACGGGTGATCCACTTCATGCCAATAAAGTTAGATAACCTGATCTGAAATTTATTAATGTATACTTAATCTTTAGTCCCCATGATACCTAATTATGCAACCATGCTGTAAAAGCAGTTTCTACAGATTAGATTTCATGGCTTTCTGCGTTAGAGAAACAGAGATATTCCCATGTTTTAGCGTCTGCTTTCTACCGTATATACAAAACTATCTGCTTTATAATAACCCAGGTTGTATTCAATTGGGCGTTCGCCCTGGTCAAACACAAATCGCTTGCGGAACAGCACCGGGCTGCCATTTGATAGCCTTAATTTGTTGGCAATAACATCATCAGCAGCATGCGCGCTTATTTCTTCTTTTGAAAGAGTAGCCACGGTAGAATACTCCATTTCCAGCAATTCGTAAAGCGGGCGTTTAAAATCTTCATCACCGGTAAGCCCGATACGAGGATGAAAATAAGAAATAAAGTAAACAAAAGGCGCGTCAGATGTGCCCCGTACTCTTTCCATTTTCAGCACTTTCCTATCTGTTTTTATCTCGAAAAAGTTGGCCAGCATCTCATCCGGATATACCCAGGTAATATGCAGTTCAAAGTTTTTGATGCTAATACCCCGCAGTTTCATTTCTTGCGAAAAGCTAAGCCAATTATTTGACTTAGAGCTTACTATACAATTATTAACTTTTGTTCCGGTGCGTTTTTTGCGGATCAGCAAATCTTCATAAACCAATTTGTTTATTGCCTGGCGTAGGGTGGTACGCGATATGGCCAGCACTTTGGCCAATTCTACCTCATTGGGTAATAGCTTTCCGTTTTGATATTCCTCTTCGGCTATCATTTTTCTTAAAAGTTCTTCGGCTTGTATATGCAGCGGAACCGGACTTTTATGATCAATAGAATATTTCATATAGTGTAATATATACAATGATAATGAAATTTCATTCATAAGTATAACTGTACATACATATTAATCCTATAAAAGCCTCTTTTTGGCATCGTATGGTGTGATTTATACACCTTACAATTATTTTTTAATTTATTTGGTAATGTAAAATTTGTTCATATGTTTGTACATTATAATCATAAACCAATTATATAATTTTTATTTCCCCAGATCTAACAATGACCTTTGAGGCTTTTTATGTGGAAATTGATATATCCATACATTACTACAATGAATATTGATACTAAAGATTACAAGCAGATAGAAAGTGTTGACACGGAAGTGCGGAAAACCGCGCAGTTTTTAATGCCGGCAAAATTAGATAATGCCTTTAATGCCAATGGCGGTTACAATGTTTATCCCACATGTGCATTGGGTTCAGGAAAAATATTTAACGGCTTTGACTCCCTTGCCCAATACATTATAGAGCAGAAAATTATCTTGATTGATGGGTATGCCGGCTTGTTTTGGGGTAATATACGGGCAAGGCTGCAGGATTATTTTACAGAAAACGGGCTAAAAGTAAACTGGATCAGTACGGAAAATTTTTTAAAGCCCACTGATGAAATTGAAAAACTGGTTGCGCCATTTTTAGGCGAATTTGAATCTGTTTGGGGTACTAAAACTACACTATCATTAAATGACTTTTATGATGCAAGCCTTACCGGGCAAACTGCCGACGATAGCGACATCAATATAATAATAGGTATCGGCGCTGTTTTATCGGGTTGGAACGTCCCGGTTATTTATATCGATCTGCCGAAGAACGAACTGCAATTTAGGATGCGTGCAGGCAGTATCACCAATTTAGGTGCTGTGCAGGTGAATGAGCCCTTTCAGATGTACAAGCGTTTTTACTTTGTAGATTGGGTGGTACTAAACAATCATAAAAAAGCCATACAGGATCGTATAGCTGTTGTAGCAGATGGCCAATGGCCGGAAACTATTAACTGGATCCATAAAGCAGATCTGGTTGAAGGCCTAAATAGGATCAGTAAATCGGTTTTTCGTGTACGCCCCTGGTTTGAGCCAGGTGCATGGGGTGGGCAATGGATCAAAGAGCATATTAATAACATTAATAAGGATGTGGTTAATTACGCCTGGTCATTTGAAATGATCGTTCCTGAGAATGGTTTGGTGTTTGAAAGCGATGGCAACTTGCTGGAGGTATCATTCGATACCTTAATGTTCAGCAATAATAAAAATGTATTGGGCAAACATGCCGAACGTTTTGGCGATGAGTTCCCTATCCGTTTCGATTTTCTGGATACATTCAATGGCGGCAACCTGTCTATCCAATGCCATCCATCGGTTAAATACATACAGGAGAATTTTGGCGAGAACATTACCCAGGACGAAACCTATTACATTTTAGACTGCGACGATAACGCCCGGGTTTACCTTGGCTTTCAGGATAGCATTGACCCGGCCGAATTCAGGAATGTGCTGGAAGATAGCCAGGCAACAAGTACCGAAATACAGATAGAGGATTATGTACAGTCGCACCCTGCCAAAAAGCACGATCTGTTCCTTATTCCTAATGGTACTGTGCACAGTGCCGGTTCGGGTAATATGGTGCTGGAAATAAGCGCTACCCCATACATATTCACCTTTAAAATGTACGACTGGGTGCGCCTTGACCTTGACGGCAATCCGCGCCCTATAAATATAGACCACGCATTTAATAACCTCGACTTTAACCGCAAAGGCAAACAGGTTTACCGCGAACTGATCTCAAAACCTGCAGTAATTGAGCAGGCCGAAGGTTACCAGCTGATACATATGTCAACCCATGCCGAACATTTTTATGATGTGCACCGCATGGAGTTTGATAACCAAACCACAGTAGAAACCAACAACGTATGCCATGTGATGATGCTGGTGGAAGGCCAGGCCGTGCAGCTGGAAACTGCCGATGGCACCAAACAGGAATTTGCCTATGCAGAAACATTTGTGGTGCCGGCAGCAGCGGGTTCATACACCTTAACCAATTTGGGCAAAGGCCGCGCAAAGGTTATTAAAGCATTTTTAAAATAATGAAAGCGATAGATACCATAAGCCCTATTGAGCTGAAGAAGAGTAGCGCCTGCCTGTATCTAATTAATAATAATAAACCTAAAATAAAATATAACTAATAAACCCAATGTTATGAGACTGAAATTATTACACAAATTAAAAAAACTTAAGTGGCTTTATAATAAGTCGCTGGTAGCCGGGCTGCTGGGTATTGCAGTACTGCCTTGTGGTATTGCCAATGCAAATGCGGCGGCTATAAAATACCCATACACAAAAAATGCTTTCGATATAACCGTAACCGGTAGGGTGTTAGATGATACCAATCAACCTTTACCTGGTGTAAACGTTAGTATTGCCGGTACAACTATTGGTACAGTAACAGATGTTAACGGCCGCTATAAACTTAATGTACCTGATGCATATGCAGGCAAAAGCCTTACGTTTTCATTCATCGGGTTTGTAAAGCAGGAAGTTGCCATAGCCGGTAAAAGCGAAATAAATGTTAGTCTGAAAGCTGACAACACCAGCCTTAACGAAGTGGTTGTAGTGGGTTACGGTACTCAAAAGAAAATTAATCTTACCGGTGCAGTAAGTACTATCAGTGCTAAAAATATAGAGAACAAGCCAGTATTGAACACCTTCCAGGCATTACAGGGCGAATCGCCCAATTTAATTATACAACAAAGTACCTTAGACCCGGGCAGCGATGTTACCGTGAATATAAGGGGAGTAGGTACCTTGGGCGATAACACACCTTTGGTAGTTATTGACGGGATTGTTGGCGGTAATTTAAATACCCTAAACCCAAATGATATAGCCAGCGTATCTGTATTAAAAGATGCGGGTGCGGCAGCCATATACGGTTCACGCGCTGCAAACGGTGTAATTTTAGTAACCACCAAAAGCGGTAAATTAAACTCAAAACCTTCTATTACCTATAATGGCAGCTACGGTTTGCAAGATGCAAAGGTACTTGTACACAAAGTAAATGCATGGGATAACGCTTACTATAAAAATCAGTCGCTGGTAAACTCTGGTTTGCCACCGGCCTACACACCAGACCAGATCCAGGCTATAAAAGACCAGGGTAATGGCACCTGGGATGTAGACCACTTGTTAAAACAAGCGCCCCTGCAGTCGCACAACGTAAGCATGAGCGGTGGTAGCGAAAATAGCTCCTACTATATATCTGCCGGTTACCAAAACCAGGGTAGTAACTTAATTGGTAATGGTGGTTCGGGTGCCGATTTTGGGTATCAGAAATATAACCTTCGTTTAAACCAAACATCTGTAGTAGGTAAATTCAGAGCTAACATTATCCTTAATTATACTAAAACACGTAACAAAACCAACAGCGTTGGCGACAACAACATATTTGCAGATGCCAACCGTGTGCCGCATAACTATAACTGGCAGGATGCAGATGGTAATTATTTAACTAACCCGGTAGCTTCGCAATACAACGAGTATGGTGTACTTGAAAAAGGTGGTTTCAACCAGGCTGATAATGATGAGATCTTCGGTGCGTTTAACGGTCAGTTAAGCATCACCAAAGACCTAAAATTAACCGGCCAGTTTGGTGGTACCGTTCAAAACAACGGCAGCTTTTACAGAAGAGTACAAGTTAACTATTTACCTGCAGGTGTGTATGGTGATGACAGGGCTGTATTAGATGGTAACAGCAAATCGTTATTGTTAAATACACAGGTATATGCCGAGTATGGTAAAAAAATAACTGATCATACCTTTAAGGTACAATTAGGTGTATCAAGTGAAAACTATAGCCAACGGGGCTTTACATTACAAAAAACATTAACCGATCCTTTACTGGGTACGCCCACAACAGGTACTTTAGTAGATGCTGTTAACTCTAATAATAGCATTGGTGTTAATTCAAACAGTTTGCTTTCTGTTTTTGGCAGGGTAAATTACTCTTACAAAGACAAATATCTTTTAGAAGGCGTGTTTCGTAACGATGCTTCATCAAAATTTGCAAGGGGTAACCGGGCAAGTTTCTTCCCATCGGTAAGCGCGGGGTGGATCGTGTCTGAAGAATCATTCATGCAGAATATTAAAAATACCGTGAATGCGCTTAAGCTAAGGGCATCATACGGTATTGTTGGGAACCAAAACGTAAACAACTATCAGTATCAAACTACTTACTTTAATTATGCCAGCGCATATGGGTTTGATAAATCCCCGGTTGGTGGTGCAGGTACTATGTTATCAAACCAAGACCTGACCTGGGAAAGGGCTGCGAGTTTTAACATTGGTTTAGATGTAGGCTTATTTAACGATAAGTTAACCGCAACATTTGAGTACTTTAATAAAACAACCAGTAATATTTTACAGCCAAGACAGGATATTCCGTTAATATTTGGCGCGGCATCTCCAGATTATAATGTGGCCAAAGTTAGGGCAAAAGGCTGGGAAGCTTCGTTAACCTATAACTTAAGAGGGCAAAATGTTACTCAAAGCTTTAGTGTGAACGTAGCAGACAACCAAAATACTTTATTACAGTTAACCGGCAATACAAAAGAGCAGATCTACAACCAGGATGTGTTCCAGTTAATAAGAAGAGTTGGCCAACCCGTAACCCAATATTATGGTTATGAAACAAATGGATTTTTCCAGAACCAGGCAGATATAGATAATTCTCCAAAAATGGCGGGCGCGAGTGTTCAGCCAGGCGATCTTAAATTTAAAGACCTGAATAACGATGGTATTATAGATGATAAAGATAAAGCCATATTGGGTAACCCTTTTCCACGCTATACTTTCGGTTTTACTTATAGGGTAGCCTATAAAGGTTTCGATATGTCATTATTCATCCAGGGTGTTGGCAAACGCGACGCATTCCTAAGGGGTGAGTTGGTTGAGCCGTTCCACTATGGTTATGGCGCTACCGTATACGAACACCAAACAGATATCTGGTCGCCAAGCAACCCGGATGCAAGATACCCGATACTGGCCAATATTGGTTCTCCATCAAATACCTACAACTGGCGTACCGGGTCAGATCTGTATAAGTATAATGCTGCTTATGCAAGGTTAAAGAATGTTAATATCGGTTATACATTCCCAACCCGTATCTCAAAGAAAATAGGCATGGAAAGATTAAGGTTATCCCTGATAGGGCAAAACCTGCTTACGCTTAGCAAACTGAACTTTATTGATCCGGAAACATCTGAGTTTGGTAATAACCTTAGTCCGTATTCGGCTTCAAACAGCGCCAGGCAATATCCAATGGCAGTCTTTTACGGTGCCGGAATTGATATAACTTTCTAAACAGATTCATATTTAAAACATATAAAAATGAAATTTTTAAAAAAGCTTTTGATCGTGTCTGTTGCGATAGTAGCAGTATCAGGATGTAAAAAACTTGATATTGCACCCACAGACAGATTCTCCGACCTTACCTTTTGGAAGGTGGACGCGAATGTGTACAACGCCTTATATAACAACTACGGTTTAATTTATAACAGCGCGTTAGTTTTTAATGCAGAGGCAATATCTGACAATGCCTATTCGCCAAGTGGCGACCTTAACATAATAGCAAGTGGTAATGCCACTTCGCTTACAGCAAAGTTTGAGGGAGATTGGGGGTTTTATTACTCAACCATAAAATCATGTAATATATTTCTGAAAAACGTTGATCAAAATACCACCCTTCCTGCTGCCACCATTGCCAGGCTAAAGGCCGAGACTCGTTTTATACGTGCATTCGAGCATTTTAACTTAACAAAATGGTATGGTGATGTACCTATTATGGACCATGATGGTACACCAGAAGAAGCACAGGTAGTACCGCGCTCCCCAAAAGCCACGGTAGTTAAATTTGTACTTGATGAGTTAGAAGCCGCTATCCCAGACCTTCCTTCAAAAGATGCGTTGCCTGAAGCAGAAAATGGCCGTATCACAAAAGGTGCTGCATTAGCTTTAGAAGCCAGGGTATTATTATACCAGGGCGACCGCATGGCAGATGTAGTAGCTATCTGCGAAAAGTTAATGAATGACCAGGGCACTAACGGCACATATTCGTTAGCCGGTAACTACAGCGCATTGTTTAGCGACCCAATAGTGAACAACACAAGTAACGAAAGTATCCTTTCTTTGCAGTATGTGCCAACTATACGTACATGGAATGACTTTTGGGATTTTGCGCCCAGAACTGTTGGGGGCCGTGTAAGCAGTATGGCGCCTACCCAGGAACTGGTTAACGATTATATTATGCTGAATGGCAAAGGTATAACCGAATCGGGTTCGGGGTATGTGGAAAGTAACCCGTATGTAAACCGCGACCCGCGTTTGACCGCTACTGTTGTTTACGATAGGTATACGTGGGTAAACGCAAATAATTCTACCAAAACTATCTACATAAAACCGGGTACAGATCCTGTTCAGCCTGGTCTGGACGAGTACAGCGCGGGTTCGCAAGCTGCATCGCCAACCGGTTATTACTGGAGAAAATATTTTGACCCAAGCGCGCTTGCGAATTTCGTATCGGGCAATAACCTGCATTTGATCAGATATGCCGAGATCTTACTGGATTACGCTGAAGCAAAACAAAGCCTTGGCCAAATGGATGCAACTGTTTGGAATAAAACCATAGGCGCGTTGCGTGCAAGGGCAGGTTTTACCGATGCTGGTGCATTGACCTATCCGGGTGCTGCTGATATGACTAACATCATCAGGCGCGAAAGAAGAGTTGAGCTTGCAATGGAAGGCTTAAGAACTGACGATATCCGTAGATGGAAAATAGCCGAAACAGTAATGAATGGCTACGCGCATGGCGCCAAATTCTCATCAGACCAAAGTACCGATAACGGCTACATAAGGGCACAGTCAAGGAAATTTAATGCTCAGCGTGATTACCTGTGGGCAATACCAGCAAACGAAATTAACAAGAATGGTAACCTTGGTCAAAACCCGGGATACACCAATTAAAACTAAAAAATTAGAGAGATATGAAAAATCTGATCAGGCTGGGAAGCATAATGCTGCTGGCCATAATTTCAATCACATCCTGCAAAAAAGAAGGAAGGCCATTAAACCTTAACTTAACTGCTGTAGGCAATTTGGCTTCGCCGGATGATAATACCAATGTGGTGCTCGACCCTACAAGTGATGCAAGCGTATTATTTAAATGGGACGCTGCAACAGACACGGATGGCGGCCTGGTACTATATGAAGTTGCCTTTGATAAAGAAGGCGGTGATTTTAGTAAGCCGGTGTATAAAGTAGTATCTGATAAAGGTGGGGTAGATACACAAATTGCGCTTACCCATAAGGCTCTGAATAAAATAGCTAATACAGCAGGTATAGCAGCTTCAAGCACGGGTAAGTTAAAGTGGACGGTTATCGCGTCAAAAGGTACGAATGTAAAAATTGCTTCGGTTTCAAGGACCATACAGTTAGATAGGCCTGCTGGATTTGCTGAAAACCCTACAGAACTTTACCTTACGGGTTCGGCAACTGAAGGAGGCACTGACCTAAGCAAAGCGGTTAAATTAAAGCAAACCGAAGATGGCGTTTTTGAGATCTATACCTCGTTAACTGCCGGTGATTATATCCTTACCGATAAAAACACCGATGGTGGCAAACAGTATTATATTGAGAATGGCATTATTAAAGCCGGCAGTACCCCCATTACAGTTAGCGGCGCTAAAAAAACATACCGCCTAAACTTTGATTTTACCTCGGCTACTTCAAAATCAATGGAGATACAATCAATTGGTTTATATATGTCGGCTTATGGTACCGAGATAGGTACACTTAACTACATTGGTAACAGCACATGGGAAGCGCCAAGGGTTGATGTTGAATTTTATCAATTCTCGTGGGGGCGCGATGAGCGTTATAAGTTCATAGTCCACACTGCGGCAGGCTTGGAGTACATTGGAAGCAGTAATGCTAACAACGACCCGCCAGCAGGCAAACCGGCTTCTTATTTTTACGTATGGCCTGTAACAAACGATCAATGGAACAATACCTATAAGTTTGATCCATCTGCCGACAGGGCAAATGTTAAGGTTGATGTAATGTTTAAACCTGATGCTTACACGCATAAAGTAACGGTAAACTAAACCGCTGCTCATAATTTACGCACCTGCAGCCTAAAGCTGCAGGTGCTTTATAAATTCTATTATCATGAAGAAAGTACTACTTGGGCTGGCCGTTGTAATTATAATGGCGTCGTCGTGCGGTAAGAGTAATGTAACGCCGAAACCTCCGGGTGGAGGTGGTGGAACGCCCCCTCCTGATCCGCCAGCAACTACATCATACCTTGACCTAGCAAAGCAAACACGCAGTTTTGTTACCAATAATTTTCTAACCTCCAGTTTTAGTTATCGTGCAAACACCACTACAAACGCCAATAGCTGTTTTGAATGGTATAATGTAAGCCAGATCTATGCCGATGCTGCTTTAGTAGCTGCCGGTGATGCAACTGTCCTGCCATACATGAACAAAACTTTTCAGTTTATGGAAGGCTTTTGGGATAAGGCAGACCTGCGTGGCGGTTACTTTGCATCGGTTAACCTGAATGGTACCGGTGCGGGTGGCGATAAATTTGTTGATGATAACGGCCTTACCGGCATGGTTTACCTGGAAGCTTATGATATAACATCAGGCGGCGATAAACAAGCCTATTTAGATAAAGCCAAAGCATGTGCCGACTGGCTGATAAACAGCGGGCTTTGGGATACTACCTATGGCGGCGGTTTTTGGTGGAACACATCAAAACCTAACAAGCCATCACAATCAAACGGTGTTGCCATGCAGCTATTCGCGCGCCTATACACCATAACCGGCAATACCGAGTACCGCGATTGGGCAACAAAGGTGAATAACTGGTTGCGCAACAATATGCTCGATTCTTCAACAGGCCTGTATATATGGATGATAGATGGCACAGGTGCAGGTACCAAACACACCGAGAAGTTCACCTATGATAATGCGATAATGATTGAGGCCGATATACTATACGGCAAGGCCATGAACGATGCCAGCTATCTTGCAAAGGCACAGGCGATAGGTAATGCTATGAACACGGTTTTATGGAACTCTGCCTACAAGGGTTATATATTTAATACCGACCCAAGCCAAACACGTGTAAACCCTGCCTGGTGTGGTTGGGGAACGCAGGGTATGATAAGGTTATATGAGCAGGATAAAAATGCTAAATGGCTTACGTTTGCGCAAAATAATATTGATGCGTTAAACAAGGCAGCCCGTAATAAAGATACACATGCTTACTATTTTTTCTCGGGTTTTGCGGGTGATAACCGCTCGCCTGAGATAGAGGGTGTTGACCAGGCCTGGATGCAGAGGATACAGGCCATGATGTCTAAATATAAATAAGAAGATCCATCGCGGGTAATGCCGCTATTTAAATATATCTACATGAAAATAAAGTTCAGTTCCGGTATTGCTTTAGTCGCGATGTTACTGGCATCGTGCAGTGTAAAGCGCGAAAGTGTTTCAAAATACGTCGACCCTAATATTGGTACGGCGCACAGTCGCTGGTTTTTTTATACACCTGCCGCGGTGCCGTATGGTATGGCTAAGCTGGCTCCGTCTACCAACGGGCATTATGGCAACCCATCGGGCTGGGAAGCGGTGGGTTATGATACCCGCCAAAACTCGATAGAAGGTTTTGTGCATTTTCATGAATGGCAGGTAGGTGGTGTAAGCTATATGCCAACTACCGGCACGCTAAAAGTAAGGCCCGGCGATCTGGAAGGCCCTAACACGGGTTACCGTTCAAAATTCGAGCGCAAGAACCAGGTTGCCGAACCCGGTTATTACAAGGTTTTGCTGGATGATTATAAGATCACCGCCGAGCTTACCGCTACCAAAAGGGTGGGCTTTCAGCGCTATACTTTTCCTAAAAACGAGCTGTCGCACATTATACTGGATATTGGCAATAAGCAGGGCGAAAGCGGCGAAGTTACCGATGCCGGCATAAAAATGATTGATGATACTCACTTTGAAGGCTTTGTAAGCACTTATCCAAAGTACGTAAAAATATATGACCCGCAAGGTAAGGTGGATATGTTCTTTTACGGCGAGATAAGCAAGAAACCCGCAAGCATTTCTTCTTTTGTGGGCGATGATGTGAAGGAAAACAGCACAAGTGCTGCCGGTAAAGGCGTCGGCCTTGTGTTAAACTATCAAACTACTGATAACGAAACCATAGAAGTTAAAACGGGCTTGTCATACACCTCTATCGCTAACGCGAAGAATAATTTTACTGCCGAGGCTACCGGCCTGTCATTTGAGCAGGCCAAAGCAAAGGCACAGCAAACCTGGGAGCAGCAGCTTGGTAAAATTACGGTTGAAGGTACTGATGAGCAAAACAAAATCAAGTTTTATACCGGCCTGTTCCATGCACTGTTGGGTAGGGGCATAGCCAGCGATGTTAACGGCGCTTATCCAAAACATGGCGGCCTAACCGGGCAGCTACCTGCGCAAACAGATAAAAATCTTAAAGCCGAATTTATCAATACTGATGCCATCTGGGGTGGTTTCTGGAATATTACCCAGCTATGGTCGCTATCTTACCCGGAGTGGTATGGCAGTTTTGTAAATACGCAATTACAGCTTTATAAAGATAAAGGCTGGTTTGGCGATGGTGTTGCCAACAGCGAATATGTATCGGGTGTGGGAACGAACTTTGTAGGCCTTGCCGTTGCAGGTGCTTACAATGTTGGTATCCGAAATTATGATGTTAACCTGGCTTACGAAGCTGTAAAAGGTAACGAATTTAATTATAAGAACCGTGCTGTAGGCTCGGGTAAAATGGATACCAAAGCGTTTTTAGATCATGGTTATGTGCCGTTTTTAGATCAAACAGGCAGAGATTTCGTTACCGACTCTACCGGTTCTAATTTTTCGGGTTCGCATACTCTAGAGTATAGCTATAGTGCGTTCGCAGCGGCACAAATGGCCAAAGCAATGGGTAAAACGGATGATTACAATAAGCTCATTAAATACTCGAACGGGTGGAGGCAGATCTTTAATCCGCAGAATAAACTGATGCAGCCCAAAAGGGCAAACGGTAACTTTATAGAAAAGTTTGACCCATACCAGCCCTGGAGAGGTTTCCAGGAAGGTAATGCCGTGCAGTATACTTTTTATGTGCCGCAAAACCCGGCCGGGCTTATCGATGCTATTGGTAAAGATAATTTCAATAAAAGATTGGACAGCATTTTTACCGTATCAGAAAAATTAGGCTTTGGCGGTGGCAAAACCATCGACGCGTTTGCCGGTATCAACTCTATTTACAACCACGGTAATCAGCCAAATCTGCATATCAGCTGGTTATTCAACTTCTCGGGCAAACCATGGTTAACCCAAAAATGGACGAGGCTGATAGGACAGGAATTTTATGGTACCGAGCCTATCCACGGTTATGGTTACGGGCAGGACGAAGATCAAGGCCAGTTGGGTTCATGGTACGTGATGAACGCTTTGGGTTTATTTGATGTGAAAGGTTTTACAGATCTGAGGCCTATTATAGAATTGGGCAGCCCGTTGTTTGATAAAGCAACAATTACTTTGGGTAATAACAAAACGTTAACCATCGAAACAAAAAATAATTCGAAGGATAACGTTTACATCCAGTCGGCAACATTTAACGGAACGCCACTTGATAATTGCTGGTTATACCGCGATGAGTTGATGAAAGGTGGCAAACTAATATTCACTATGGGGAGCCAGCCAAACACAGCATGGGGCACAAAAACACCGCCGCCATCGGCACAATAAATCATTTAGCTGGGCATGTGAGAGAGCATAAATAAAAGATGTTATAAACGGATTCAATTAAACCTAATATAAACCTTTACTTATGAGAACAAATCAAGTTACAAGAGTGCTTTCGGCATTTCTTATGCTAAGCATTGTATTGGCTGCCTGTAAAAAAGACCAGGCGCTTTCTACAAAAAGTACTATTGATGAAACCACAGCGGTTAAAGAGCTCAAAGCTCAAAGCACAAGCTCGGCCTATTATCTAAAAGCCCAGGAGACACACAATTTTGTGTACGGTAATCTGCTTACAACTTATAACAGTTATAAAGTAAATACCACAACACAAACTACTACCGCATATGAGTGGTACAACGTTAGCCAGATCTACGCCGATGCTGCTATGGTGAAAATTGGCAACACGGCATATGCACCTTATATGAATAATGCATTCGCCTGGATGAATAACATGTGGGATGGAACCAGCCCTACGGGTGGGTATTTTGCAGCAGCTAATGTGAACGGAAGTGGGGCAGCCGGAGATAAATATACTGACGATAATGCTTTATCGGGCGTAGCTTATCTTGATGCCTATGACGTTACCACGGGTACAACGCAAACAAATTATTTAAACTCGGCAAAAGCATGCGCAAATTGGCTCATGAACAGCGGCCAGTGGGATAGTACCTATGGCGGCGGCTTTTGGTGGAACACTATAAAAGAGAGCAAGCCAACCCAAACCAATGGTTTGGCGCTACAATTGTTTTTACGCCTATACCAAATAACCGGCCAAACCTATTATAGGGATTGGGCTATTTCTATTAAAAATTGGCTGGTAGGTAATATGCAGGACGCATCAACCGGGTTATATATCTGGAAGATTGACGGCGCGGGTTCCGGTACTAAACACACCGAAAAATTCACCTACGATAATGCCATTATGATTGAAGCATTTTTGCTTTACGGCCAAATTATGGCGGACAACAGTTATGTAACAAAAGCGCAAAACCTTGGCGGAAGCATGAACACAACCCTATGGAACAGCACTTACCATGTGTACATATTTAATACTACCGATGGAAGGATAAACCCGGCATGGTGCGTATGGGGATCGCAGGCTATGATCAAGCTTTACCAGAGGGACGGTAACACCGCCTGGCTTGATTATGCCCAACAAAACATTGATTATATGAATACCAAACTGCGAAATACCACTAATCTTGGATATTACCATTTTTGCAATTTCGACGGAAGTAGTGTGGAAACAAGGCAAGAAGGAGTTGACCAGGCATGGATGCAACGAACACAGGGATTGCTGTCTGATTATAGATAATACAATAGTAAAAATGAATATGAATTTAAAATACAACTACTTACGTGCTTTATTGATAATCCCGGTTGTTTTAACTGGCGGTTTTCAAACTTCATCAGCGCAGCAAAACCTGTCTGCTGAATATCAAAAACGTGCCGAAAGCATGTATTCCAATGTTTGGAAACGTTACCGTGTTCCCGCTCAGGTGGGGCTGTTCTCTGAGAATTATCCGTCGAACGAAAAAGATACACTTAATTATTTTCAGGGGGCCGGTGTTAAAGAAAAGGAAGTAAGCTTTTTGTGGCCGTTCTCGGGTGTGTTTTCGGCTACGAATGTGCTTATGAAAGTTCCTTCTTTAAAAGCTAAATACAAGCCTTATCAGGATAGTTTGGTAATGGGTATCGAGCAATACCGCGATACAGTTCGTAAGCCTGCAGGTTACCAGGCCTACCCGGTAAAGTTTGAGAAAACCGACAGGTATTATGATGATAATGGGCTGGTAGGTATCGATTATATGGAATCGTATTTCAATACTAAAAACCCACTGTATCTACAGCGCGCTAAGGATGTTTTTAAGTTTATATTAAGCGGATGGAATGATGATGTGGGCGGTGGTGTAACCTGGCTGGAAGGCCATAAAGACCAGAAGCCTGCCTGTACAAACGGTATGGCTACGCTTACCACTTTAAAAATTTACGAGGGCAGCAAGGATAAATATTATCTGGAGCAAGGGAAGAAGTTCTATAAATGGATGTATAATACCCTACGCGATTCTACAGGTGTAATTGTCAATGATGTAAAGCTGGATGGAAAGCAGAACCGCACGTTTTATACCTATAATACAGGCTCGTTATTGGAAGCTGCGGTGATGTTGTACAAGTTTACCGGCGAAAAGCAATACCTGGATCAGGCAAAGCAATTAGCGAGGGATAGCTACAAGCACTTCAGCAATGTACCGCATTATAAAAACTTAACGCTGCAAATTGATCTGCCGTGGTTTGTTACTGTGTTATTCCGTGGTTACGAAGCCTTATATAAAGTGGACGGCGACTACCGGTATATAGCCGCTATTGAGAAGGACTTGAACTACGCATGGCAAAATTCGCGAGACCAGTATGGCCTGACAACCAACAGCTGGACACCTATACCTGCCGAGTTAAAGAAACCCAAATGGCTTTTAGATGAAGCCTGTATAGCGGAGCTTTATGCCCGCCTGAGTATCCTGCAAAAGGAGAAGAAGTAGCAATTTATGGATAAGTTGGTTAATATATGCGCCCACCGGTAGTGAGAGCCGGGGGCGCTTTTTTTAATAATAACTGTTCCCCTCAATTGTCTTGAACATATGTTAAAAAAGAATTTGTTTAATAATAGTTTCTAAATAGTGAGACATTATATATTTTACGCAGCTAAATCAATTAAGCATGCCTAAGATTAACACAAAATCATGAAATACGAGATCAAAATGAAAAACAAGATCAAAATTATATCATATTTAATAGCAGTTATCCTGCTTTCATCCCACGCTTTAACAAAAGCGCAGCAAGTAAAATATACACGATACGTAAATACCTTTATTGGTACCGCGCCGCTTAATGATCCCAAAATACTTGGTTATGAATTACCAAAAGGTTGGCGGTCATGGGCCGGCCTTACGTTCCCGGGAAGTTCGCTGCCCAATGCTATGGTGCAACTAAGCCCAATGACAGCATATGGTTCTGGTGCCGGCTATCAGTATGAAGATTCAGTAATTTTGGGCTTTACGCATACCAACAAAGGGCATTGGAACCTTTGTAATATCCCGATTCTTCCCATGTCTAATCCGGGCAGCAAATTCGGTTCAAAGTTCAGTCATCAAAAGGAAAGCTCGGCACCCGGCTTTTACCAGGTTTATCTGGATGATTACAATGTAAAGGTGAGTTTAACCTCTACATTAAGAGCCGGATATCATAAATATGAATATAAAAATGGTTCAAACAGGCAAATACTATTTGACCTGGGTAAGGCCAACAGCAGGGTATCAACATGGAACATTGAGCAGGTTGGTGATTCAGCTTTAAAGGGCTTTCAGGGTGGTGAGAATATTTACTTTTATGCCGAGCTGAACACTAAAATTAACAAGTTAGATAAAACAGACGAGGGAAAGCGTACAGGTTTTGCCATTGTGCATTTAGCTGATGGTGGTACAGCGCCTGTAGAACTTAAAATAGGGCTTTCGTTTGTGAGTGCAGAAAATGCAAAGCAAAATCTGGAAAAGGAGATAGGCAACAAAACTTTTGATGTTATCCGTGCAGAAGCAACCCAAAAGTGGGAGAATATTTTATCATCTATTCAGGTAGAGGGGGGCACAGGGAAGCAAAAGCAAATGTTTTATTCCTGCCTTTACCGGTCGTTCCTTTGGCCGGCATTACGCAGTGATGTAAACGGAGAATTTAAGGATGCTAAAAAGAACATAGCGAAAGCTGATTTTAATTACTATACAGAGCCATCGTTATGGGATACTTACCGTAATAAGGACGTGCTTTTAGGGCTGATTAGTCCACAGGTCACACTTGATGTTATTAAATCAATGAAGGATGTGGGGGATAAAACCGGGTTTATACCTACCTTTTTTCACGGTGATCATGGCGCTTCCTCTATTGCAGGCGCTTACCTCAGAGGGATAGATAAATTCGATATAAAAGGTACTTACCAATTACTATTAAGAAACGCCAATATTGAGGGCGGAAGCCGTCCGTTTATTACCGAATACATTAAAAAAGGTTATATATCTGATCCTGATATTGCGCATCCCGAGGTAGAAACGAAGGCCAAAGCGGGTGTTTCAAAAACTCTGGAATACTCTTACGATGACTATTCGGTTGCTCAGATCGCAAAAAAATTAGGCGATACGGCCAATTATAGAATTTTAATGGCGAGATCAAAAAACTACAAAAATGTATTTGACCCGTCGACCCGGTTTATGAGGGGCCGGTTAGAGAACGGCGATTGGATCAAAAACTTTAACCCCCAGCAGCCTTATTATGAATATATGTACAGAGAGGCCAATGCCTGGCAGGTGTCTTTCTTCGCGCCACATGATATGCCGGGTTTAATTAGCTTATATGGTGGGCCAAAAAAGTTTGAAGCAAAATTAGATTCGTTATTCACTTTGCCATGGAACCCTAACTACATTGCCAGAAATGTGGAAACCATGATAGGACAGTATTGCCAGGGAAACCAACCAGATCATGAAGCCCCTTTTGCCTATACATTTATTGGGAAGCCGGAAAAATCACAGAAGGTAATTGATTATATTTTAAATAACTTATATGGTATAGGTAAGGAAGGCCTGGAGCTTAGCGGAATGGACGATGCCGGCGAAATGTCTTCATGGTATGTATTTAGTTCGTTGGGTTTGTATCCGTTTTCGGCTACAGATCCCAAGTATATAGTAACCGCCCCGCTTTTTGATGAAGTAAAATGGAGAACCAGCAACGGTAAATTGCTTACTATAACCAAACCCGGAAAGGGCAGAGGGATCACATCAATAAAAGTTAACGGGAAGAAAGTTAATGGGTATTTCGTGTCGCACGACCTGTTTAAGCAAGGCGGTAAAATTGCAATTATTACAAAATAACGGTAAAGTCTGATCGCTATTTGATAAGCCACAAATGAAATACATTTGTGGCTTTTTAGTAGAATGAAGCCGGACGTTTGATCCGAATACGGTAGGGTAAACAGACAGGTACAGTTACTTCCGTGTTTATGTTTTAATTTGGTATTTGCATCTTTCCAACAAGCATTGGAACAACCTAAAGAATATTTAATGGCATTTATATCTTTTAACTTTAATAAGATTTTTCAATCTATTAACATCGTATGATGATATACATAAAAAAATCATCTGCTTTACTAATGGCGGGTGCAATATTAGTGCTATGCTCATTTAGTCTTGTTACCCGGGTAGACAAAACTCCCGTAAAGGCAAAAGTTAAACCCAAAATTGTAAATATTGTGAACTTCATTCGCCTGCTGGAGCCAAGAGACCCAAAGGTGACAGAAGATGTATTATATCAAACCGTGGTAAAACAGGTAGAGATCATGAACAAGTACAAGTTGCGTGGCACTTTTTTACTACAGTACGATGCATTGATGGATGCACGTTATCAGAAGTTACTTAAAAGCTTACCTGCCGGCTCGTTTGAAATTGGCGCGTGGTGGGAGATCCCGCAGCCTATGGTTGAAAAGGCCGGCCTTAAATGGCGGGGAAGGTATCCCTGGGATTGGCATGCCAATATTGGTTTCTCAACCGGTTATACACCCCAGGAACGCGAAAAGCTGGCAGATGTATACATGCAGGATTTTAAAAAGATATTCGGATACTACCCAAAATCAGTTGGTTCATGGTTTATTGATGAGCACACCTTAAATTACCTTTATCAAAAGTATAAGATCGTAGCATCAAGCAACTGTAAAGACCAATATGGTACCGATGGTTATACTCTTTGGGGCGGTTACTGGAACCAGGCTTACTACCCCAGCAAAGTAAATTCTTACATGCCGGCACAGCATGCAAATAATCAGATCCCTGTTCCTATATTCCGTATGCTGGGCAGCGATCCGGTAAGGCAGTATGATACAGGGTTCGGCACAACCTGGCAAGGTGTAATAACACTTGAACCCGTTTATCCAAAAGCAGGCGGAAGCGCCGAATGGGTTAACTGGTTCTTTAAGCAACTGGTAAACGGTGAATCAATGGAGTTTGCTTACACCCAGGCCGGGCAGGAAAATTCTTTTACCTGGGATGCCATGTCAAAAGGGTTTGAGATACAGATGCCCGTTATCGCGAAATTAAGGGATGAAAAGAAACTGAAGGTAGAAACCTTACTTGAATCAGGTACATGGTTCCGTAAACATTATAAAATAACGCCGGCCACCTCCATCACAGTTAATGAAGACCTTGGAAACAGCGACCGGAAAACGGTTTGGTTCAACAGCCGGTTTTACAGGGCAAACCTGCTTTGGGAAAAAGGCACGCTTCGTTTCAGGGATATCCATTTGTTTAATGAGAAGCTGCCATCTGATTATCTGACCAAAAAAGTGGAAACCAACGTATGTTCATTTTATACATTACCATTTGTTGACGGCTATCTTTGGAGCACACCCAAAGACATTGCCGGGCTAAGATTCAAAACAGTGGAAAATGGCAAAGAAGTACTATTAACAGGCGGCGACCCTAAAGTCACTAATCCAGCTGCGGGGAAACTGCATATTGCATGGCCGCTTAAACCAAGTAATGGCACTCTTACTATTGACCTGGATGAAAAAAAGGTGGTCATTAAAGTAACGGGTAAAGCATCGAATAACTGGTTCCTGGATCTTAACGTAGCCGGAAAAGCAGATCTGCCGTTCAAAAAAATTGCCGGTTCGGCTATCAGTTGTCAATTTAAGGGGCTCGATTATCGGATCAGCACACCTAACGGGAGTTTTTCCAAGCCAAACGATAGTGACATATTCCGCGTAAAACCAAACGCGAATGTTTTGACACTGAATTTTGCCGATAGCGAAGTAAATTAAAAACACACCTTATTTGTACTTTCGAATTAACTTTAATTCCATAACGATATTTACACCCTTTTCTTAAACCTACATGAGTTTGAAATTTTCGTTTACTTGCCTGGTCCTTTTAATAAGTTTATTTAGTCAAAAAATAACAGCACAAACCAGTGCACATGCTATAAATCTTAATTGCGAGCATTTATACAACCCACTGGGCATTGATGTAACTAACCCCAGGCTTACCTGGATGCTGGATGACAGGCAAAATGGTGCCCGGCAATCGGCCTACCAGTTAACTGTTGGTACAGATTCGGCAGCTATTGCCTCTGGCCGGGGGATAAGCTGGAGTACCGCAAAAATTGCTTCTTCTGAAAATCTGGTAGCTTACAAGGGCAAACCCCTGCAGCCATTTACAAAATACTATTGGCGCGTACAGCTTTGGGATCGCCAGGGAAAGAAGATAACGCCATCGGCCCTGGCAAACTTTGAGACAGGGATGATGAGCCAGCGCAATTGGAAAGGTGCATGGATAAGCGATGGCAAAAGTGTTGACGCAAAGCCGGCACCTTATTTCAGGCAAACATTTAAAGTAAACAAAAAAATAAGATCAGCAAAGGCTTACATCGCGGTGGCCGGTTTATACGAAATGTATATCAACGGTAAAAAAATTGGGAACCATCGGTTAGATCCCATGTATACACGGTTTGACAGGCGTAACCTATATATAACTTATGATATTACAGCCAATTTACAGGACGGTAAAAATGCCATTGGTGTATTGCTTGGCAATGGCTGGTATAATCACCAGTCATTAGCTGTCTGGAACTTTGACCGTGCGCCCTGGCGACAAAGGCCTGCTTTTTGTCTTGATCTGAGGATAACTTATACAGATGGGTCAACCGAGGTTGTCTCTACTAATGATTCCTGGAAGACACAATCTGGCCCTATCATCTTTAACAGCATTTATACCGGCGAGCATTACGACAGCCGGTTAGATATGCCCGGATGGAACACTGCCGACTTTGATGATAAAAGCTGGAAAGAGGTGATGCTTCGCGCAGCGCCATCTAAACAAATTGTAAGCCAAACCATGCATCCTATCCGTAACGTGGAAGAGATAGCGGCCAAAAGTATCGTCAAATTTGACGATACCACCTATGTGTTAGATATGGGCCGCAATATTGCCGGTGTTACAAAGGTGAAGTTAAATGGAGAAAGCGGAACAATAGTGAAAATAAAGCATGGTGAAAGGCTTTACAAAAATGGCCATGTAGATATGTCGAACATAGATGTTTACTACAGGCCTAAGGATAAAAACGATCCTTTTCAAACCGATATTGTAATATTGAATGGAAAAGGGCCGGTTGAATTTATGCCCAAGTTTAACTACAAGGGCTTTCAGTATGTAGAGATCACGAGCAGCAAACCGCTTACGTTAAACAAGGAAGATGTTACTGCCTATTTTATGCACAGCGACGTGCCTGCTGCCGGCAGGGTTAGTTCATCAAATCAGTTGATAGATAAATTATGGGCGGCAACCAATAGTTCTTACCTGTCAAACCTTTTTGGTTACCCTACAGATTGCCCGCAACGCGAAAAGAACGGGTGGACAGGTGACGGTCATTTTGCTGTAGAAACCGGCCTGTATAATTTTGATGGCATCACTATTTATGAAAAGTGGCTGGCAGATCACCGGGATGAGCAGCAGCCAAACGGCGTGCTGCCGGACATCATCCCTACGGGCGGTTGGGGATATGGCACGGCCAACGGCACCGATTGGACAAGTACAATCGCTATTATCCCATGGAACCTTTATATGTTTTATGGCGATAACAGGGCATTATCTGATAACTACAGCAATATAAAAGCTTATGTTAATTATGTTGAGAGCATAAGCCCGGCGGGGCTTACAACCTTCGGCCGTGGCGATTGGGTTCCTGTTAAGTCATCATCATCTTTAGAGTATACCTCATCAATTTATTTTTACGTAGATGCTAATATCCTGGCAAAAGCAGCCAAACTTTTCGGTAATCAGCAGGACTATACCTATTACAGCACGCTGGCAGCGAAAATTAAGCAGGCCATCAACAATAAATATTTTAATAAACAAACCTGCCTTTACGGCAGCGGCGTACAAACCGAACTAAGCATGGCACTGCAATGGGGGATAGTGCCCGACCAATACAGAGCCCGCCTTGCCGAAAATCTTGCTAAACGGGTTGCGGCAGACGGTATGCACCTGGACGTTGGTGTATTGGGTGCTAAAGCCATTTTAAATGCCCTAAGTGATAATGGCCAGGGCGAAACCGCCTATAAATTGGCTGCACAGGATACTTACCCTTCGTGGGGATGGTGGATAGTGAACGGCGCCACTACACTGTATGAGAACTGGGATATAAATGCAGCCCGGGATATATCACTAAACCACATGATGTTTGGCGAAATTGGCGGCTGGTTTTTTAAGGGATTGGGCGGTATAAAACCTGATGAGCAGCACCCCGGTTTCAAAAATGTACTGTTACAGCCTAATTTTGTTACCGGCCTTAACTTTTTTAACGCCAGTCATGATGGCCCTTACGGTAAAATTGTTTCTTCGTGGGTAAGATCAGGTAACACTATCACGTATAATATTACTATACCGGCCAATTCATCCGCTACCGTACGTTTCCCGGGTAAAGCTGATGCAAAGGTGTATTTAAACGGTGCCCTGATCAATGTAATCGGGGGGTATAAAATAAATGCCGGATCGTATAAGTTTGAAATAAAATAAAATGATCGCCGGAATTGGGCATGCTATTTAAATAAAAGACTTACCAAACAGATTTGACGATATTTATATCATGAAAAACTTCCTTAAGATCCTGCATATAGATGAATATTCATTAACACCTTATTACAGGCAGTTATGCAATGCTATATTACAGGGTATTAATGATAAGCTG
>NZ_JAQBOI010000073.1 GCF_028288105.1 Mucilaginibacter sp.
CGGGATATAGAGCCCTACTTTTTCAATAGCCCTTAATTCGCGCCAGCAGGTTACGCCGGGCATGGTTTCTACCTTATCCTCGGGTTTAATTTGTGCTTTATGGAACTTGTAGATATTGGAATAAGCAATTTGCAACGCTTCCTGCTGCTCGGCAGATACCGCGGCGGCAACTTCTGTCAGTTCGGCTTTATCCAGATAAAGTTTGGTTAGCTCAACTTTATCAAACTTGTAGGCATAATCGTACAGGGCACGGTCGCCATTTTGTTTAACATGCGTTATTACATCCTCAACCAAATCGCGTATCTCATTCGCCGGGTCAACGTTGCGTTGTACCAGGCGGGAAATATCGATAGCGCTTAAATCTGAATAATTGAAAATCTCCATGTCAGTTTGCAGTTATCAGTTTGCAGTTAGCTTGGTTTAAAGATGCATCGATGCTATCTGCAAACCGCCCACTGCAAACTGTATACTATAATATTATTTTCTCTATCGGCATTACTACAATACCTTGCGCGCCGGCTTGTTTTAGCTGGCTTATCCTATCCCAAAAATCGCGCTCGGGTATAACAGTGTGCACCGCCACCCAGTCGCCTTCTGCCAATGGCACTACCGACGGGCTTTTTACCCCCGGCAACAAAGCTAATACAGAAGGCAGGTTTTTACGCTCAACATTTAATACCACATATTTAGTTTCTTTGGCACGCAATACCGACTGGATACGCTGTATCAATTCCTGCACCAAATGATTGTTCTCGCTGCCCTTGCTGCCAATTAATACCGCTTCGCTGCTCATTACATCGGCAAAAGGAATTAACCCGTTGCTTTTTAACGTGCCACCGGTTGATACCAAATCGCAAATGGCATCGCTTAAGCCCAAACCCGGCGAGATCTCTACCGAACCGGATATGGTACGGATGTCAGACGAAATGCCTTTTTCTTTTAGGTATTTACCAAGAATAACGGGATAGGTGGTAGCAATTGCCTTGCCGTTAAGCTGATTAATATCGGTGATGCTGTTATTGTTTGGCACCGCTATTTTTAGCGAGCATTTGCCAAAGCCAAGCTTTTGCAGGTAGCTTACCTCAACCTCGGTTTCCTGTATAACGTTTTCGCCAACTATGCCCAGGTCGGCAATGCCATCCTGCACGTATTCGGGAATATCATCATCACGCAAAAAGAGTATCTCTAATGGGAAATTTGATACGGGAGATATCAGCGAGCTCTTATAATTTTCAAAATTAAGGCCGCAATTTTTTAATAATTCAACGGATTTTTCGTTGAGTCGACCCGATTTCTGGATCGCTATTTTTAGTGTTTTCACAAATTAATTTTAAGGAATGAATATAAACGGAGGACGATATTTCGCGTAGAAACATATATTATCTGATCACCACATGGTGGTGATGGTGCAGATGTAAATGATATGTGTTAAGTCCGTTCATTTTTTGTATTGATGCTGTTGGTAAGCGATGCAAATATATAGCCTATTTTATTAAATCAAAATTTTATGTGAAAATGATTGACAAAAATTCAATTTTTTGTATGATTTTTTGGAAGAATGGCAAAATGTATAAGTGCTTATGTAATTTGACCGTGATTTATAGGATTAAAGGATTTCCATGATTTTGACGCAACTTAACGTTTTTGCGTGATAGTATCCGCAGGCATTTCGCCCTCGTACTCATAAATAGCGCCTTCTTCAAATTGCTTTATCACTTTTAGCTTCTTCACCTTTTGGATATCTTTTATATTGATCAGCTCCGGATTTTCCAGGTTATTGAACCAAATGAGGTAGAAACGTTTTATCTGGTAGAATTTAGCGACATCCTTTTTGAAAAATTTATGCGGCACTAAATAGGATGAAAGGCCCGAGAAAAAGTAAACCGCCTCGTGCGCATCCGAGTAAATGGTAACCTTGGGGTCGAACATACCTTTATCTATATGCCTTAGATAATTCGCAAACTCCGATTCCATCCAACTATTATCGGTATAGCCGGGGTTGCCATACTCGTCGGCTATCTGCTCGTTATAGCGTTTTTTATCAACCATGTATATCTTGGTAATATAACCCAGCATCAGTAATATAAATATGGCAGCTGCTATAATACGGGTTTGTTTAACCGCGATACGCTTTAAAAGCAACATACCCCAACTGGTGTAACCCCACAAAGCAGGTATATACATGGGCGATAACAACCTGGGGTTAATACGCTCGTAGCGTGAAAATGTGGATGACAGCACAATAAACAACCCGTATACTAGTGCAAAGGTGATAGCCAGGTTCTCAAAGCTATCCAGCTTGCGGCGGGTGTAATTGTAGGTTAATGCGGCTATAAAGCCAACCAATATAATAATGGCAAGCGGTGTGGCAAACGCCGGATACATATCAGGCGTCATCCCCATCCACTCGCAAAACACCGAACCAAAGTAGTACAGGTTTTTACTGAAGGATGTGATAGATGGTTCGCGCGGGCCGGTCACGGTGCCTGTGTGTAGAGCATTAACTACCAAATTACTTACCAGTAACGATATACATATGAAACCATATATTAATATATGGACTATCTTTTTCTTTATAGGCAGTTTCCTATCCAGCAGTAATATTAAACCACCTGTGGCCACAATGGTTACCGCGGCGTATCGGGTAACACAGGCCACAGCAGCAATGGCGGCGGCAGCTATAAGCCATTTAACAGTATGGGTTAATAGGTATTTGCGGAAAACGATAAGGAAAAACAGTACTTCGAGGATGAACAGCGTCTCTGACCATAGGTAGGAGTAAACCTGCAACAAACCGGGGTTAAGTATTATTGCAGCCAGCACCAGCCACTTATATACATGCGATACTGGTACAAAGCGCGACATGATCCACCCGCTGGTAAATATCAGCGTGGCAAACAGGAACATGTTAAGTGTGGCGCCAAAAACAACCGGGTCTACACGGGTTATAAAGCTGATGGCAGCCAGAAACAGGGGATAAAATACCGGAAAATCAACAATGGGGATATGATTAAAGGTAAGTAGCGTACCATGTGCTACAAAACTGCGGGCCGCGCTGGTATACATAATAGAATCGGGCGATATGCCTATGCCACTATAACTGGTGAACAGGTATATAGCATAAAACCCAATTGCCGAAAACAGCAGCGTGTCGTAATTTTTTAATTTATCCAAAAATCCCATTGATGTTTTAAAGGATGTAAAGCGAAAATTGTTTTATAGACAGCAAAGATGTCCATTTAACCACAGAGGCCACAAAGATAAAAAAACACAAAGTACATAGAGCCGTGCAAATCACATAAAATAGTTATATCTCTGTGAACTCTGTGTAAATCTCAGTGTTCTCTGTGGTTAAAAACAACATTAATCTATCTGGTCTAAAATAGTGCTTATCGGCTGGTCGCTGTCAATTAAAATACCCTTTACGCCTGCGGCTGTACCTGCTTCAACGTCGCGCTCGCGGTCGCCAATAAAGTATGATTTTGATGGGTCGATGTTATATTTTTCGATGCCTTGTAAAAGTAATCCCGGTTTGGGTTTGCGGCAATCGCAGTCGCCGGTAAAGTTGGGGTGGTGCGGGCAGTAGAAGAAATCGGTTATCTCTACACCTTTATCATGATACACTTGTTTTAAATGCGCGTGCATTTTAGAAAGTTCGGCTTCGTCATACCAGCCTTTGGCTAAACCACCCTGGTTGGTAGCTACTAAAAGCATGTATCCACGGTCCTGCAATTCCTTTAACGCATCAAAATTATCAAGCACATGGAAATCTTCCAGGCGGCAAACGTAATCGCCCATTTCTTGGTTTAAAACCCCATCGCGATCTAAAAATACTGCTTTAATTTTTTCGGGCATATATTATATGGTATAAGTCAACTTTGGCAAAATTAGTTTAATAAGCTTATTTACTATGTGTGCATATTAATTTAACATTAAGAATTATTAAATTCATATATAAAGCCGACTATTATTGTCGCCTTTATAATTAAATTGCAAAAAAAGGCCATTATTTTAATAAATTTAAAAAAATTAATATGCATTTTATAAAAATATGAAAATTCGGTAATTTCGTTATTACCCGCGTCACAAAAAAGCGGATAAAAGAATGGATCAAACAGATGGCAACCAGCAGGGCCTATACAGGTCGGAATTTGAGCATGATTCCTGCGGAACAGGGTTTATAACCAACATAAACGGTCATAAATCGCACAGTATTGTTAGCGATGCATTAACCATGTTAGAAAATATGGAGCACCGCGGCGCTTGCGGCTGCGACCCCGAAAGTGGAGACGGCGCAGGTATTCTTATTCAACTTCCACATGAGTTTTTAATGGAAGAATGTTCTGATCTGGAGATCAGTTTACCGGAGCCGGGTGAGTATGGCGTTGGTATGATCTTCTTCCCAAAAGAGCCCGCTTTAAAGAAAGCAAGCCGTAAAATTATTGCTGCTGCTATTGAAAAACTGGGTTTTGAAATGCTTGGTTATCGCAAGCTACACGTTAATTCATCGGTTATTGGCGAAACCGCCCGCCAGGCCGAGCCCGATAGCGAGCAGCTTTTTGTTGCCCGCCCCCGTGCTGTTACTAATACCGAAGATTTTGAGCGCAAACTTTACGTATTGCGTCGTTATATAAATAAAACCGTTACCGAAACTATCCCGGCAGCGGCCGAGCATTTTTACTTTACCTCGTTCTCTTGTAAAACCATTATTTACAAAGGGCAGGTAACCACTTACCAGCTTCGTCAGTATTTCCCTGATTTGGCCGATCCACGCGTTACATCGGGCCTGGCTCTGATCCACTCGCGTTTTTCAACCAATACATTTCCATCGTGGAAACTGGCTCAACCGTTCCGCTTAATTGCGCACAATGGCGAGATAAACACGCTTACCGGTAACCTTAACTGGTTTTACTCGGGCGTTAAATCATTCGTATCTGCTTACTTCACTAACGAGGAAATGGAGATGCTTTTGCCGGTTATTGATAACAACCAGTCGGATTCTGCCTGTTTGGATAACATCATCGAGATCTTATTGCATACCGGCCGCTCATTACCGCATGTAATGATGATGCTGATACCCGAAGCATGGGATGGCAACGAGCAAATGGATCCGGTTAAAAAGGCGTTCTACGAATACCACGCTACCTTAATGGAGCCATGGGATGGCCCTGCCGCTATCAGCTTTACCGATGGTAAACTGGTTGGTGCCCTGCTTGACCGTAACGGCCT